>CAYSBA010000113.1:0-5205 GCA_964429075.1 uncultured bacterium | reverse complement strand
AGTCATACTGGAGTAAATGATGCAGGCTTTTGAGAAAACAGGGCTAAAAAAATTTCTATCATACATTTTATCTTTCTCGATTGTACTGAGTATGACCTATCTTCCTGTAGACGTTGCATATGCAGGTAAGGTATCTATCCTTGTCATACCCTATCAGGCCATTCATGCAAAGGCTCCTCAGGAGGCACTTGTTGAGGCAACCGACGCCCTCTATGATGAGGTCAAATCTGTTAAAAATTTCAAGCTTATTAAGCCACAGCTAAAAAAGATAAAAAGCAATAAAGGTGAAAATAAAAAAAACCTGGCGGAAGAGAAGTTCAATCAGGCCTTGGAACTCTGTGACATGGGTAAAAAGGATCTGCTTAAATCGGATTTTTCAAGTGCTTTAAATAAATTTAAAAGGGCATTTACTCTTTTTGAAAACTCTATGCATTATCGAAATAAAATAGATAGGGCTGTTGAATGTATTGCCATTCTGGCTTCAACCTATTATAGGCTTGGAAATGATGCAAAGGGTCAGGATATAATAGATAAGGTAGTGGCACTGAATCCAGACTTTCAATTAAATGGCTCTATCTTTCCTGCTGCATTCATCAGAATATATGAAAAGAGAAGGAGTGCCCTGTTGCATTCATCTAAAGGCTCTATTCAGATTACCACCATCCCATCCGGTGCTCAGCTCTATGTGGATGGTAAAAAAAGAGGTACCACCCCACTTCTTGTAAAGGATCTTATCCCCGGTAACCACTACATCCTTGTCGAAAAGGAAAACTTTGACTCAAGCGGAACAGTTGCAAGAGTAAGAGCAAATCGTACAGAGAAAATAGAACTCGAACTCGGAGGCGGTGTAAAGCTAATGGGTGATGAAGGGGTGGTGGCCTCACATGTGGTAAGAAACCGCATCAACTACAAGACAAAGATGGCACTCAAGAGGCTGGCACACAAGTATGGCGCAAGCTATATTATCTTTGGTGGCATATACAAGGAGAAAAATGGATATGTTGTCGCAACACTACTGTACAGTAGTGCAAGAAGGAAACTAGTAAGACTTGTCCAGGGCAACCTTGACCTTGAGTTATTTGGAGTAGCAGAGGAGATCTACAATATAGGCAGGGATCTTGAAAAGAAGGTCAAGAGCTTCAAACCTATGTTGTCTGGAGCAGTCATAAGGGTATATAACAAATTCAAAGAGCAAAACAAGATAAAGGCTGTAAGTGCTGCAGCCACTACACCTGCAGAGAGAAAGCTAAATATTCCTCAACCCCAGACAACAAGCCATTATAGTGCTCCAGCAACACCTGCTACAGGACCTGTCCCTTCTACACCTGCACCTGCAGCCCCAATACCAACGACCCCAAAGGCTGCAACACCTTCTCCTTCTATTGGTCCGGCAGTTCCTGTTGCACCGGCCAAACCGGCACCCAAGATGGTTGAAAAACCCAAAAAAAAGAAGCCAGCATATATATCCCTCTACAAAAGAGAGGCAATGAAGAGGCAGAAACTACAAAATCAGAAAAAGGGCCCAATTACAAAACCTGCACCAAGTGTTCCACCAGCTGTGGGCAGGCCAGATCTTTTTAAAGCACCAGCTGCCCCAAAAACACCAAAGAGACCATCATATACGCCAGCACCTGCTCCAGTACAAAAGACTATCACTCCACAACCACAGACAAACGCAGCCACACCTAGTGTTTCTCCTGCACCTGCAGCAACACAGCTGCCACCTCCTCCACCAGATATTGAATTACCACCTCCACCACCACTTGAGACAAACAACACTAAAACAACACAACCACCGGTGGTGAATCCAGCTGCATCTCAACCGACTGAAGGTGGTGTAAAAAGGATTATAATCAAACGAGGTGGAAAGAGTCAGGTTTTGATTATAAAGAAAAGAGGTACTGTGACTACTTCTACTTCTGGACCAAAGGCTACATCATACCCGTCACAGCAACCTGGGATGAATTATGGTCAATATCCAAATAGGGTTCAGCAGGGTCAGTATCAGGCATATAATCAGCAGACTTCAGCCAGTCAGCCCTACTTACAGAGACAACCTATTGAAGAGGCTGTCCCCATAGAGGAACAGAAAAGATCCAAACCATTCTACTCAACTTCTCTTTTCTGGATTATTGCCGGATCTGTTGTACTTGCTGCAGGCGTAACCGCCGGTGTGGTATTGATGCTATCTGGATCTAAGATAGAAAAGGGTGAGCTTGATGTTACCTGGTAAGAGAATAACATATATTTTAGCTACAGGTTTATTCTTATTAGCCAATTGTGGTGGTGGCACCATGAAGATCAAGGTAAACCTGAAACCTGCATGTACCTATCAAAATCAGAATCTATTTTCAGGTATAGAAGTCATGAGGATCTATGCAAAAGGGGTTGTAAATCAGACCCTTTCTACAACATGCTCAGTCTCTTCCGGGTCCTGTAGCATACCGGAGCTGCCCGTTAACGACTCCTATATCTTTGGTGCAGAGGGATATACCTCAGCATCGCAGAAGGTACCTCAGATCATAGGAAATTCTTCAAGGTTCGATTTAAGTGAAGACAGTAGTAGCGATACAGCCTCTTTAAATGTGATAATGTTAAGACATGGTGAATTTGCTCAGACTACAAATGGTCAGACAGGGACATGTACCGTGCCGGAGGCAAATAGAGGTTTTTACGGTATGACTGTAACAAATCTATCCAATGGTGATGTATTGATTGCTGGCGGTTTTGACGGCACAAGTTATTCTGCCAATGCATACCTTTACGATCACAACAAAGGTACCTTCGAGAAGATACAGATGCAGTTACCGAGAGCCTTTCATACAGCTACAAAGCTTACAAATGGTAAGGTCCTTATTACTGGTGGGATTACCCTTATCAACAACCAGAAGACATACTTAAGAGTAGCTGAACTATATGATCCTGAAAAAAAGACCTTTGTATCAACCGGCCAGATGAATGTTGGAAGGGCCCATCATACAGCAACCCTTCTTGGAAACGGATATGTGCTTATAACCGGTGGCGAAACTGATGGTGGTAATATTCTCAACACCTATGAGGTGTACAATCCAGATACTGGTCAATTCAGACTTGGATCGAACACCATGAGTGTGGCAAGGGCATATCATACAGCCACATTGTATAGACCCGGTGGCACAAGGGTGATGGTAATAGGTGGTAAGACCCCTTCTGGTGCTACCGACAGTGTTGATGTGTTTATCTTTGAGAGCCAGACCATGGCGCCTTTTACGAACAATCTGAATGAAGCAAGATATAATCATATTGCAGAGAGTGTAAAGTTTGGCAATTCTTATGCAGTAGTCATTGCAGGCGGCGAAAATGATGATGGTTATCTTGATACAGTTGAGGTATGGAGTGGGCACTCTTTTCAGGTACAAACAAAAAAACTCCCCCAACCCATGTCTGAGATGGGTGCTATTGCAACTCCAGATGGTAGGGTTGTGATAGTTGGCGGTAAAACTGCCTCTGGGGTCTACGGTAATGCTGTTGTTATCCAGCAGGATCCAGCAGGTAGTGGACAATTTATAACCACAGAGTATAGCTCAACAATGGCAGTACCAAGAAAGGCCCCTGGTGTGGTTTTGATAGGTGGTGATGGAAACACAATGCTCATTATTGGTGGTCAGGATTCAGCCGGTCAGGCCGTTAAACTCAGTGAACTTTTTGGCGTTCCATTTCCACAGACCAGCCAATAGGTTAGCTTTTTTTAAGTGATTCTGATACAGGTATTTTAAAAAGATCACCTTTGAAGAGAGAAATTCCTATTTTCCTTAATTTTTCAATTGCCTCCAGTGGCTTTAAGACAGGCTCTATCAATAGATCGAATCTTTCAGAAAGAGACATCCAGTAATCAAGGTCCTCAGACAGGAATATATCCTTTAATTTATTAACATCCTCCACAAAAGAAGGATCTATTTTGAGAACCTCTGCCAGACGGTGCCTGAACTTATCTTCAAGGGCACCAAGAGAAATCCACCTTCCATCTTTGGTCTGATAGACATTATAGTTTGAAAGTGGCCCAGTCAAAATGAATGGCTCATCATCATTTACCAGACCATCTTTTAAAAAAGAGTAATATAACAGTGCAAGAAGTGGAGCTGAACCGGTGGCTGTAATTTCTAGATGAATAGGATCCCTTTCTCCTTCTGGATCTAAAAGGAGGCCAGCAAGGATATTGATTACTGCTAAAAGCGAAGCACACACATCTGCGGCCTGAAATCCAGGGATTATGGGCACTCCCTCTTTTGTACGGTTGAGCCAGAGTAGTCCTGAGAGGGCAAGAAAGTTGATATCATGTCCGGAATGGTCCTTTTTAGATCCACTGCCAAAGCCATTTATGCTACAATAGATAAGCCCTTTTCTGGAGATATCAGAAAAACCAAGACCCCATTTAGCCATGATCCCCGGCCTGAAGGATTCTACCACAATTCGAGATTGTGCTACCAAATTTCTGGCCTTTTTCTGTCCTTCCGATGAGCTGAGATCTAGATTGATAATCTTTTTTCTATGGTTTAGGGAACGATAGAATGTACCCGGTTGATCTGTTTTGCCTCCAAACCACCTTGTAGGATCACCCCTTTTTGGATCTTCTATCTTTGTAACCTCTGCACCAAGCTCAGCAAGAAAGGCTGTGGTCAGTGGCCCTGGAAGATGCCTTGAAAAATCTAATACTCTAATACCTTCGAGAGGAAGGCACCTTTTATGCAACTTTATCCCTTCAGGATGCTTGTTAACTTTAGAGCTAATGCCATGTTCCCAGATATGCGTAGCTTCTGGGTCATAAACGCCATCTGGGCATTCAATTTGCCGGTGACTATATCGACAAAGTCATTATCGCCTACAGTTATTGTACAACCAGGACTTGCGTGTGTACCCTGCTCAACCCTGCCAGGAGACTGTGTTAGATCGATATACCAATTGCCACCCTGGTCTCCGGTGATATTAAATTGATAGACAGCATTGATCTGACTTGCAAGATCTGGATTATTTTCTAACCTCTCTTTGATCTTCTCCTCGAATATAACCTTTGGAGTTAATTCATTCATAGAGACCTCCATCTGAGTTTTTTATGTTATTTTCATAATCGTTAAATTATGTCAAGGGAAAAAGGATAAAAAACTCAAAGTCAGACTATTGTATTTTTGATCTATTACTGATATTATTTTTTGGTATTTGTGTGGAGGT
>CAYSBA010000112.1:0-5308 GCA_964429075.1 uncultured bacterium | reverse complement strand
CTACAGAGTAGCGGAAGAGCTCAGGATCAAAGATCTTGATGAGACCTCTCAGAAAATAGAACAAGAAGATGTAAGTCTTTTAAAGAAATTTCTCAAACCAGCAGGTACAGTCTTTTTTAACATCATATTTATTATAGCATTCTGTGGTATCTTTCTTTTGTTGTCAATAAAAATAATCTTAAAAAGGGAGCTTTCTCAGCTGAACATACCTGTAGTAATTTTAATAGTAATTTCTCTTTTTATGGGTAGTATGATTTATATGAGGTTTCGTTTCGTTGATTCTACGAAAAAAGGATTTATAATTGAGAAGATGGCCGATCTTAAAGAGGGGCCAGACAGTGTATCCAGGACAATCCATGTCTTACACGATGGCACAGGTTTTGTTGTGCAACGAACAAAGGATGGCTGGATAAAGGTAAAGCTCTATTCAGGTCTGGTTGGCTGGGTAAAGTCAAGCTCTGCAGGCATTATTTAAATAGTTACATCAAGATTTAAAGATAAAGAGCAGCTCCTGCAGGGTTTTCCATTGATCTGTGATTTAATAAGATCAATCTGCCAGTGCGGATTGAAGAATACACAACCTTTTGTCCTGCAAAAAGGATGACCGAGAACAACAAAACGCTGTTGCATAAGTACGAACCAAAAGAGTGCAATCGGCAGTCTTGGATCTTTTTCTCTTAGAAAGTCTATATCCTGTGTAATCTTGCCTGTATAATACTCTCTTGGTCTTGCAGGCCCGTAGATAATACCCTTTGTAGATATTATGCCAATATCACCGTATACCCCGTATCTTATGTGGTATTTACCAGAAGGATCTGGTGTGGCTAAATATCTATTTGTAATTATTACCTTTATAGAATCTGCATGATCGATCTTTTCCAGCAGCTCAGAGTAAAGGACCATAAGTCCAGAGCCATCATAAAGTGCTGTATCCTCAAGATTTCCAATAAAGATATCCTTTTCTATTTCAATCTCTACTGGGAAGGGTTTTTTGTTTAATCTGCCTTTTATGGGATCGATTATGCGATTTTTAGAAAAAAAGAGGAGAGTTTCGTAAGAAGGTTTAATGCAATCTCTAAGATGTGTTACAGTTAAATCAAATCCATTTTTTTTAAAGATGAGGGAGAGAGAACTCAAACAATCTAACTCTCCCTCGATAAAAATATTTATATATTTGTTGAGCTGCAAGTGCTGTAGGTTCAGACCTCTATATCCTTGAGATCTTCTGCTACCATAAGATGTGGTTCTGTTGCCTTCTGGATATCCTCTACGGTAAGGTCCGGAGCCTTTTCGAGTAGAAGTAGTCCTTTTTCTGTGACCTTAATCACAGCATAATCTGTTATGATCAGATCTACAACTCCTTTACCTGTTAGTGGCAGTGTGCATTCTTTGAGTATCTTTTTATCGCCCTTCTTTGATACATGTGTCATTGTTACTATAACACGTTTTGCACCACTCACAAGGTCCATAGCGCCACCCATCCCCTTTACCATCTTGCCAGGGATCATCCAGTTGGCAATGTCTCCCTTTTCTGATACCTGCATTGCACCAAGGATTGATACATCGATATGTCCACCACGTATCATTGCAAAGGAGTCAGCACTGGAGAAATAACAGGCACCAGGTAGTTCTGTAACGGTCTGCTTACCGGCGTTGATCAGATCCGGATCCTCATCGCCTTCATAAGGGAAGGGTCCTACACCAAGCATACCATTTTCTGAATGCAAGATGACGGTCATACCTTCCGGGATGTAATTTGACACAAGGGTAGGCATCCCTATTCCAAGGTTTACATAGTAGCCATCTTTAAGTTCCTTAGCAGCCCTTTTTACGATCTGTTCTCTACTTAATGGCATTGTATCCTCCACCTTACTATTCAGGGTCTTGGCCTTGTTGTAAGTTGTTCTATAGGTTTTTCATAGTCAGTTCCTTGAAATATCCTTTGAACAAAAATACCTGGTGTGTGTATGTGATCTGGATCTATCTCTCCTGGTTCTACAAGGATCTCTACCTCTGCAATTGTTATCTTACCGGCCATGGCCATCATTGGATTAAAATTCCTTGCAGTCTTTCTATATACGAGATTCCCCATTTTATCTCCAATGTATGCCTTAACAAAGGCAAAATCGGCAGTTAGTGGATATTCAAGAAGGTATTCTTTACCGTTGATTATCCTCTTTTCACATACTTCCTCCCTTACTGTGCCAACACCTGTAGGGGTATAGAATCCTCCAATACCTGCACCACCTGCCCTGATCTTTTCTGCAAATGTTCCCTGGGGTATCAGTTCAACTTCAAGCTCGCCAGCCAAAAATTGCCTTTCAAATTCCTTGTTTTCACCGACATATGTAGATATCATCTTTTTTACCTGCTTGCTCTGAAGCAGTATACCAAGACCTTTGTCATCGATGCCACAGTTGTTGCTGATTATCGTAAGGTTCTTGATTCCCTTATCTCTTACAGCCTTAATTAGATTTTCTGGATTACCACAGAGGCCAAATCCACCAACCATAATAGTTGCCCCATCTGTTACATCGAAGATGGCCTCTTTTGCATCTTTGAATACCTTATTCATGTTTTATCCTCCTACTCTATCTTTCTACAAGCATTGCCACTGCCTCTCCACCTCCTATGCATAGGCTTGCAATGCCCCGTTTCTTATCATAGCGTTTCATGGCATAAAGGAGTGTTACAAGTATCCTCGTCCCGCTTGCACCAATTGGGTGACCAAGGGATACTGCTCCACCGTGGACATTTACCTTTGAAGGATCGAGGTCGAGCTTTTTATTTACTGCGCAGGAGACCACGCTAAAGGCCTCATTGATCTCATATAGATCTATCTCTTCTTTTGATAGATTGAATCTTTTTAAAAGTTTTTCGATAGCGCCAGCAGGTGCTATTGTGAACCATTCTGGCTTTTGAGAATGTGTTGTGTGTCCAACTATAGTAGCAAGTATAGGGAGATTATGTTGTTTTGCAAACTCTTCAGAGACCACCACCACAGCAGCTGCTCCGTCGTTTATGCTTGATGCGTTACCTGCAGTAACAGTGCCATCTTTTTCAAATGCAGGTCTTAATGCCGGGAGCTTTTCAATCTTACCTCTCATAGGTTCTTCATCAGTATCTACTACAACAGGATCGCCCTTTTTCTGAGGGACCTCTACAGGGACAATTTCGTCAACAAAAAGTCCCTCTTTGATTGCCTTCTGAGACCTTAAATAGCTCTCTTTGGCAAATTCATCCTGCTCCTGTCTTGAGATATTCATCTCTCTGCTACACAATTCTGCTGCGTTGCCCATGTGAAAGTCGTTATAGACGTCCCATAGTCCATCTTTGATCATTGAGTCTACAAGGGTACCATGTCCAAGGCGATAGCCTGATCTTGCCTTATCCAGTAGATATGGAGCCTGACTCATGTTTTCCATACCTCCTGCAACAACAACAGTAGCCTCACCACACCTTATCATCATATCTGCCATCATGACAGAGAAGAGACCTGATCCACAGACCTTGTTAATTGTTACAGCACCGGTTGATTCAGGGAGGCCAGCAAAGATTGTAGCCTGTCTTGCAGGTGCCTGACCTTCGCCAGCTGTAAGCACATTTCCCATTATGACCTGATCAACCTGATCTTTGGAGATCCCGGCCCTCTCAATTGCTGCCTTTATTGCGATTGATCCAAGCTTGGGGGCAGGAATTTTACTGAGAGCTCCACCAAAACTTCCTATTGGTGTTCTTGCTGCTCCAACTATTACTGATTTTGTCATGATCTTACCCTCCCAACAAAAGATTATAGCTATTGCTAACACAAAAAAAGAGTTGGTGTCAAATATTGAAAAGCTGCAGTTTTTTAAAAAACAGATATAAGACAACTAACAGGACAAAAAGGGCAATGGTTATCTTCTCAAAGTTGCGATCTATAAAATCTTCTGCATCATCTCCAAGTATCATGACAACACCAGATATAGTAAAGAATCTTAGCCCTCTGCCACTCAAAGATGCAAATATTACTGTTAGTATATTAAATTCTAAGATGCCCGAAGTGATTGTCAGCAATTTATAGGGAATCGGGGTAAGGGCAGCAAAAAAGATAGCAAAAAATTGATAGTGTAACAGTACTTCCTTTGCAGTATCAAAATGATCCTGTAGATGATATACATCGAGTAACCATTGTCCCACTGAGTTAAAAAGGTAGGCACCGATAAAATAACCAACCACACCACCAAGTGTAGAAAAAAGTGTGGCAACAGATGCGTAGAGGAGTGATCTTTTTGGTCTTGCTATACACATTGGAAGGAGTACAACGTCAGGCGGAATTATAAAAAAAGAGGCCTCTGAGAAGGCCACAACGGCCAGAGCTAAGGATGCATATCGACTTTTGGCAAGGGAGATTGTCCAGTGGTATAGTCTCTTTAAACGATCAATTAAGTTGTTCATTAAGCAGAGTCCCTGTATTCATATCTTTGAGTCTTTTTAATGTTTCTGTATCGGTTCTGTTTATGCTCAGTGGGGTTATGGTGATATAGCCATCAAAAAGAAGGGCGTCATCTGCGTCAGGGTAGATTCTGTGACCAATTTCCTGACCATCTATCCAGTAATATTTTCTACCTCTTGGATCCTTCTTTTCTACTACAGTTGTTCTGTATCTCTTACCACCGAGTCTTGTAAATTTAATCCCCTTGGGTGCTTTGATGTCAGGGAGATTGATGTTGAACGCAATTCCTTTTTTTTTGTATTTGTTGTACAGCAGTTTTATAATAGATATACATTCGTTTAATACATTTTGCGAAATCTCACTAATATTCCTGTTGGTTGCATAGGAGACTGAAAATGAGGGGATATCATGGATTGCTCCCTCAAGAGCTGCTCCAACTGTCCCTGAATAATTAACATCAATACCTATGTTTGGACCTGGATTAAGGCCAGATACAATAAGATCAGGAGGACTGGAGAACAGAAATCCGAGTGCAATATAAACACAATCGACAGGATTTCCATCTACAGTGTAGACATTCTTGCCTCTGCCAATAAGTTGATTTATTCTCAGTGGGTTTCTTAAAGATATTGCCTGCGAACTTCCGCTTCTTTCAAGTTCGGGGATTACTGTTGTTACATCTCCAAGCCTTATTAGAAAATCACGCATCAGCCAGAGATGTTCAGAATTTGGGCCATCATCGTTTGTTAGCAGTATCTTCATAGTACAGTCAATATATTACTCTTTATATATCAAGTCAAATAGACATAGATGAAAAGGTGATTTTGCAGAATTAAGTAACAAAATTTCTTTAGAAGTAACATAGGTTAGATG
>CAYSBA010000111.1:0-5383 GCA_964429075.1 uncultured bacterium | reverse complement strand
GGTAATAATGATGGGTGTATATTAACAATTCTGTTTTTAAATTCCTGTATGAACACAGGAGACAAAAGTCTCATATATCCTGCAAGACAGATCAAATCTGGAGAATATCCTTTAATAATATCGATTACTCTTTTATCAAACTCTTCTCTGGTTTCAAACTGTTTGTGATCGAGTATCTCTACAGGAACACCCCTGGCCTTCGCCTTGTCAATAACCGGGGCAGAAGGCCTGTTACAGAACAACAGGCACACCTCTGCAGGGATATACCCTGATTTACAGTTTTCAAATAGGACCTGAAAATTTGTACCCCTTCCCGATGCCATTATAGCTATCCTGAACATAACAACTCCCTGATACTATTTATGACAGTAAATGCAGGGCCTTATATTTTTATCAGACTTTTTTGGGTATTTCCATCCATCTGGATGCGGATTATTTAGCCCACCAGAGGTCTTATGACATCTTATACAGTCGGTCTTTTCACCCCTTTCGTGACAAACAGCACATCTTGAGGGGTCTTTTCTTGCCTCTGTTCCATGTCTCAGTCTCCAGTCGTTACCGTGTGGAGTTATTGCATCTGAATCATCGGCTAATACACCCGCCTTTTTATGACAGTCCTGGCAAAAGGAATTTGAATGGCATCTCCTGCAGGTTGAAGGATTTTTTGAATATTCTACAAAGTGTCTGGACAAAAAATCTCCGGTATGGATGAAATCCATATCCTGACGATCTGGATATAAATCATAGGCCTTTAAAGGAGCCCTGTTGGTATGACAATCTATACAGAAACCTTGATCGTGACACAGTCTACAGTTCTTCTCAAGACCTTTTGCCCATCTTTTGTGATTCTTAGCCTGCCGGCCTCTGTGAGAAAGATCAAGTATGGGTCTTAGACCTGACCTTTTTAGATCTTTGTGGCATATATCACATTGCATACTGTCAAAGAAACTTCTGTGACATTCGAGACAAACCTTCATATGTGGTATTAGATCATCAGTTATATCGTTACTGTTTTTTACTTTTTTGTGACATTCTGTGCACTCTATCTCATTCTCTTTTACATGCAGGGTGTGGTTGAAATTCAGTCCCCTATTTTCAATTACAAAATCGCTGGCGAGATCTGGATGGCTATGACACATATTACATCTTTCTGAGGCATCATCGTGACATTCGAGGCAGTGATCCATATCGGGGATGGTTACATTTTCCTTATCCAGTTTGTGGCACGAATCACACCCAAGACCCTGACTCAGGTGTCTCTTATGAGAAAATCTCTTTGTATCCCTCTCCTGTGCAAGCTGTCTACAACCAATAAAAAAAGCAGATGTAAATATAACAATTGTTATCAATAAAAATCTTTTCATCTTGCACTCTCTCTGGAATCTAACCTGTAGGTAATGCTTGCCATTATGCTCAACGAATCACGTTCTATTCCTCCATCTGTATATTCAAGGAACCCATTTATATAAAATCTTTTCAGGATTCGTTTATTGATAGTTATGCGAGCAGTTCTGGAATCTGTCTTTTGAAAGATTGTTTGATCAAAATTGTAGTATTCAAGGTTTAAGTAGGTTGAAAGATCGAAAAGGGTGATCAGTTTTGTTGATATCAAAAGGGCAATGTATCCATTATCAGGTTCTTTTAATCTTTTTAATTTGAAATTTGGATAATCAAAAGGTCCATATCTTTTGTTTAGTGTGACAGAAAAGCCTGCTTCATAGCCATCAGCCTGATCGTGATAGTATCTCCTTATGCTATAATCGGCCTTTACCACAACAGGCGTGTTATAGCCGGTTGAGACTTCAACTCCTCCTTCGGCAAGCTCATTCATACCAAAGACGGAAAGTACTGAGTCATTAGGCAATTTAGAAGAAGGCCTTGAGTAATCACCAAACATCTCAAGACGCCAATCAGATCTTTCAATAGAACCGCTAAGACGACCCTCCTCTATCTGGCCTCTGAAGGTATCTGAGACAAGCAGCCCTGATACAAAGATATCATCAAAGAATCGGTATCTGCCATCAACCCATGCCTCCTCTCTAAGAATATTATCTTGTGTAAAACTTCTTTCAAAACCGATGTTAAAGACCTTAGAAGGTGCAAACAAAATACCGGCTGTCGCTCCTATGAGAATATTATTACCATACTGATATTCTACTGATCGGTCTATGATACCTCCTCTTAAAGCGATATAATATCGATCTCTATCGAGAGTAACACTGAGGCCATCAAAGGTCTCCATTCTTACAGAATTGCTTTCAATCTGTCTGCCAAGCCTCAAAGATAGGGTCTTTGTTCTGTACTCTAAGTATGAGAGCACCACATCAGCATCAAAGCGATTCGAAAGATCTCCAGCCCACAGGTAACCATAAAAATTTAGATTTCCAAAGCCGAGCTGTTTTGTTACAGAACCTTTGATGATATCGTAGATTCTGTAGTAACCAGTTTCGTTATCTGTATAGTATGGACCACTCAGTAGCATAAGACGTTCCTCAAATCCATATCCTGAGGCCTCTTCTGAGGGATGAGCTAAAGCTATACTTGATAGCCATAATAAAACAGCTAATGCGATTGAAGTAGTGTTAATAATCCACCTGCCCATTTATATGTAGTTCTCCATTGATTATATCACCATTTTGATCAACCACATCAGCATGGCAAATATAACATTTATCAATACTAAATTGTGGGTGAGGAGAAGGTGGTGGAATGGCATGACAGAATCCACACTGTCCTGGTGTACCGCTCTGATCGGTCCACGAGATTTCACCTGTTGAAGCCCCTCCGTGACAATAAACATTCCTGCAGGTACCGGTAGACCTATCCCATATGGGACTGTTGCCTTCAGCTGTAGCAACCGATGAGAATATTACCTCAGCGATACCGATGGAGGTTGTATCAATATGAAAAGGATCATCAACCGACTGTGGTTTTATGTGGCAGACACTGCAGTCAAATCCGTTTGATATACTGCTAGGTTGTGTATGTGCCCTATGTGCACCCACACCCAATGATGATGTTTCCGAATTGCCTTCAAGATCATTTGGTGGTGCATCTGATTGCAAGTCCCCATGACATGTTCCATTGCATGTTGCATCTTGAGGTGTGAGATCAATTTCGCCATTAATGTGATACGCTTTGCCAGTAATGCTACTGCTGGTTGTTGTCAGAAGATGACATTTTGAGCAATCAAGTACCCTCAGGTGGTTTTCAGGTGGATAACCATGACAGGAATCACAGCTCTTTTGAGAGCCATCAACAACATTCCACATTGGTGATTTATTGTTGCCTCCTATAAGCGTGGCACCATGACAGTATACATCTGAACAGGTCAGAGAGTCTTCGTCCCATACAGGTTCGAGTCCCCCATTTTTTGCAAGACCTTGAAATGTTACCTCTGCTGTACCGATGGTGTCTTTGTCGATATGGCCAGTACTCGTTGGTTTGTCAGGTTTAATATGGCAGACTGTGCAGTCAAAAGGTTCAGATATGGTGTTGTTGAGCACATGCGATCTGTGAGCGCCTACGCCTTTTGATTGTGTAGAGATTGATCCATCAAGAGCAGGCGGTGGTGCAAAACTGGTTGAATCACCGTGACAGTCGAAGCATTGTTGATCATCATTTGCAAGATCGATTTTGCCATTTATATGTAGCTGTTTGTCGCTTGTTGTTTCATCATCAGATGTGACACCTGTGTGACATATCCAGCATCTTGATAACCTGTGATTATCTGGTGGGTTTTTATGGCAGCTTGAACAGCTGGGTTTATACATCTCTGGTTTTGTCCATACCGGTTCAAAACCATTGCTTGAGTCAAGTCCATTACCATGACAATATATATTTTTGCATGTGGCGCTATCTGGTTCCCATTTTGAATCAAGCTGACCGTTTTGTGTTGCAAAGTCTCCAAAAATAACCTCTGCGCCTTCTGAATCATCAAGGTGTCCAGGGTCAAGTACCTCTTTTGGTTTTATATGGCATTCTGAGCAGTCAAAACCCCTGGTTATATCACCACCTCTTGTATGGTTATAGTGTGCTCCAACTCCAATATCAGATGTATCTGTTGAACCATCAGCTGCTGGGGGTGGTGCACTGTTGTTTTGATCTCCATGACAACTATAGCACTCAAGCTTATTTATCTCTATCTTTTTATCAATATGCAGGGATGGATCCTTAATTGATTTACCATCATCTGTCACAGCACCATGACATTTCTGGCACTGTTTGTCACCATATTTATGAGGCGGAAGACCATGACAGGAATCACACTGTTTAACCTCACCAGAAAGATCTGTCCATGAGGGTTCTTTGAATTTTCCATTATCCAGTGTAGCACCATGACAGTAAACATCGCTACAGGTAGCCTTTTTTGATGAAAAGAGAGGAGAGAGCCTACCATCATCTGTAGCAAGATTGTCGAAGATAACCTCTGCCATTCCATCATTATCTATATGCCCGGGGCTGTTAAATTCAGAAGGGACCCTGTGGCAGGAACTACATTTTACATTTTTGGAAATGTCTTCTTTAAGGTGACTTCTATGGGCACCAACCGTTACTTTATCTGTTGAAGTTTTTAAGGATGTATCCTTCGGAGGGGCATAAGAGTCCTTATCGCCATGACATACGTTGCAGTACTGTGGACCATCTTTGTGACAGTGATAACAGCCATCTTTTTCATTATATCCCTTTTTGTAATCTTTTCCATGACATTGCCTGCATTCATCAATATCCCAGCCACTTTTTTTGATATAGAGGCCATGAAAATCTTGAGAAGTTGGATTTAGCCACTGTTGAGGATGAACAACAGAATCAAAATACTGTGCATTACATTCTACGACCCATTTTTTTATATATTCATATTCGTTCTGGTCTTTTAAATACTTAAAATCTTTGCCATCGGTGGGCTCGATCCTCTTTAATAATGGGATTTCTTTATCACCGGGGATTATATATCCCTTGTCAAATAGAGATGGAAAATCATCAAGATCTACATCCCCCTCTTTTTTATCCCCGTAGTGGCAGTTGTAACAGTAAGTTTCAAATATTGGCCTTATGTCATTTGTAAATTCAAGGCTACAGTTGCTTTTGTCTTTTGCATACTGAAGATTTCCACACTGGAGGTCTAAAAATGCAAATATCAAAAAACATAAAAAGGTATTTCGAGAGTATAGCATTTATAAAAGAAACCTCTTTATATGAAGCAACACAGATCTTCATTACATCAAAATTTTTCTATTTACAAGACGATAATTAACCATTGAATAAAACTAAAATAATGGAATGGAAGATTGATTAGGCTTTCTACAGATACAAAAGTCTGATAACTTTTCAAAAAATTAAACTTGGTGTAATTATTGCATAAAGGACAGATACAGATGATAAG
>CAYSBA010000110.1:0-5384 GCA_964429075.1 uncultured bacterium | reverse complement strand
ATGACCTTTGTAGGTTTTATATTTTACATTTCCTGAATCATTGTTGAGTGGGATCGGTGCACCTGTCTTTGTACCGACACCAACTGTATATACAACTATTTTATTCTTCTTAAGTTCTTTAAGAACATCTATTAGTCCCTGATCATGATCTTCGCCATCTGAAAATAGTATTATATCATGTACTGCACCCGTTTTCTCACTGTCCTTTCTGGCCAGAAATAAGGCAGTATTCAGTGCTCTGGATAGAGAGGTCCCGGGTACAGCCATATCCCTCACTGACGCCCTATTTATAAACATATCAAGTATGGCACTATCGGTTGTAAAGGGGCACTGCACAAAGCTCTCACCAGAAAAGGTAACAAGCGCAAATCTGTTACCACGCATGTTTGATATCAGATTCATCAGCGCTACCTTTGCTGCCATAAGCCTCGACGGTTTTATATCCTGTGCGAGCATACTCATGGAAAGATCAAGCATCAAGATATGACTTGAAACCATATTTTTTGAAAGTATGGCACCCTTTTTAAATTGGAGTCTGGAAAGCCCCAGAATACCCAAGAGGATTGAACCAAATAGTAATATCTCATTTAAAAATATTGTTGTTTTTGTATTAAAAAAGAGTGTTGTTTTTATGTCCTTTTTGACAGCAAGCCTATCGACAACTTTGGAGACCCATGAAATTCTTAGTATTATAAGAATTATCCCTGCTAAAAAAAAGCCTATCGATATAAACAGCCATTGTGGATTTAAAAAGCGCACTATACCGACCTCAACCTTGTGTTGCTCAATAAAAACTCAAAAAGAGCAAGAAGCAGAAATATGCCCAGGGGATATGGAAAGAGCTCGATGTAGTCTGCAAGGATGGTAAATGAGGAATATCTTGTCTTTTCCATATGATCTATTATATCTGCAAAATCATCTTTCAACTTCTTTTTATCAGTAGAGAGATAAAACTTACCACCGGTTGTCTTTGCTATCATCTTAAGGATATCCGGATTTACAGGTATCTCTACCTTCTGATACACTTTCCTGCCAAAAAGGTCTTTTCCCACAGGATAGGGCACCTTTCCTCCCTTTCCTACCTGAATTGTAAATACTTCCACATTCATAGACTTTGCAATTTCAGCTGCCTTTTCTGGTGAAACTGAACCTGCGTTGTTTGCCCCATCTGTTATAAGTACAATAATCTTGCTCTTTGCCTTAGAATCCTTTAGCCTATTAAGTGCCGTAACCAGGGCATCCCCGATTGCAGTGCCATCCTTTATGTTACCGGGCTCCACACCATCAAGAAGTTCTTTTATTATGTCATAATCAAGTGTAAGTGGACACTGCACATATGCCTCGCCAGCAAATACGACAAGTCCTACCCTGTCAGATTTTCGTGTATCAAGAAACTGAGAGATAACCTCTTTTGCAGCTGTTATCCTGTTTTTAGGCCTGAAATCAACGGCCAGCATACTGGTGGAAATATCAAGGACAAGGACCATATCTATGCCCTTTGTATGCACTGTCCTGCCAAGGTTTTTGGCCCTCTGTGGGCCAGAAATGGCTACTACAAGAGCAATATATGCAACTATTCTAAGATATGAAAAGGCCTTTTTTAATAATATCGATATATTATTACCAGAATGACGGTAGATTTCAGCTGACGAAATTGCAAAACTACTCCTCATCCCCCTTCTGAAAATTAGTCGATAAAGGGGTGGTAATATTAATACAATCATTATCATAAAAAGGGGATTTTGTAGTCTAAACATAGTTATTTTTGACAATATTTTGTGTAATTATGTTAAGCCTCTTTGAAGAGACTGATTTTACCATTTTTGTGGCACAGGAGATTTGGGATAATCTGTAAGCACCTTGCATCCATTTTTTTGAACATGGACCACATCTTCTATTCGAACACCTCCCATATCAGGGTAGTACAGGCCTGGCTCCACAGTAACAACATGGCCCTTTCGTAATCTAATTGTTGATTTACCAATTCTTGGGTATTCATGTATATCGAGCCCGAGTCCATGCCCTGTATTATGGATAAAACCAGCAGGACCCCTATCTGTTACCTTGTTCTTAAATCCCCTCTTTTTGAATTCCTCTAATATGGTCTTGTGTAGTTTAGAGGTGGTAATCCGTTCTTTAATCATCGAGATTGCCTTTTCCTGTGCACTCTTTACTGCATCATAAAGATCAACAAAGCTGGCAGTCGGTTCACCAACAAAAAAGGTCCTTGTTATATCACCCCAGTAAAAGTGTTTTAGAGACCTCGGGAATAGATCAACCACAACAGGTGATTCCGGGACAATGTATCCTGACCCAAAATTGTGTGGTTCTGCAGTCTGTCTGCCTGTTGATATTATACTCTGAGAAAAGGTACAATCTTTGGAAACAAAGAATTTGTGAACCTGCTGTTTCAGATATTCACAACTCAGCCTTTTACCTCTGTAGTAGACAGAATCCTTTCTTATCTCTGATCTGGCAAGGATGTCCTCTACTATGGAGATGGCCTGTTGTGCTACCTTTAGTTGTTCCCTTATCTTTTTTATCTCATGCGGTTTTTTTATAGCCCTTTCAGGGTAAAGCATCCCATTTACAGTTTGTAAAGAGATCTTTTTTTGCCTGAGGAAATCGCTTATTCCACCAGGAAATGTCCAGTGAACCCTTAC
The DNA here is from genome assembly GCA_964429075.1 of uncultured bacterium. Classification (GTDB taxonomy): domain Bacteria; phylum CAYSBA01; class CAYSBA01; order CAYSBA01; family CAYSBA01; genus CAYSBA01. Next base: position 2,721 of record CAYSBA010000110.1, on the reverse strand, counting down.
CTTCTTTATCTTCAACCAGGTAAGAACCCTGTAGATTGTCTCGGATATGCTTACTGGAGGATCATTTTTAAACACCCTGCTGAGCCTAATGACCTCTGTGTTTCTTGACTCCTTCTTTGCCCTGCCAAATTCCAGATCACTTACAAAGAGATACTGGTTCGGGCCTTTTGAAACAAACAATACAGGATCGGGTGCATAAAAACCGGTTGTGTATAACAGATCACTATTTTTCTCAGGACTATCCCATATCAGTATATTAGCCACTTCATTCTCCTAAAAGATATGTCATATCAGTAGGATCAAGCACATCAAAGCTGTCTTTAGCATCTTGTAGTTGTGCATCCGCTTTTCTCAATCTGAATGATAGTACCTGAGCTATATTCCACAATAGTTTCACAGCAATATTAGGCTGAGATCGCATCAGTGTGAACAGCTCTTTCCTGTCAAAACAGAGACAGACAGTATCTGTATCTGCAACTACTGTTGCTGATCTGGGTGAATTATCCACAAGGGCCATCTCTCCAAAATAGCTCCCCTCAACTATCTCACCTATCTTTGTTGTCCCCTTTAATACAGAACACCTTCCCTGAACAACAACATACATCGTAGAACCAGATTCTCCTTCTTTCAATATAATTTCATCTCTTTTAAAGGTCCTTTCTTCAGCAATGTTCAGGAGCAATGTTGTTTCTCTAAAATTGAGATGCTTAAAGAGATCGAGACTACCAAGTGTTCTGTATTCCCTTCTTGTCCTCAAATGAGCAGGTTTCTCCTCCTCTTCAAGATAATCAACCACAATGACAGATATATTGTCTTTGCCACCCTTTTCATTTGCGAATGATATGAGTGCGCCAACCAGGGATTCTGGTGAATCGTGCCTGTTTATATGTGGAACAAGATCGTTGGGTGCTTTCAAATAATCACTAAGACCATCTGAACAGATGATAAACCTGTCTTTAGGTAACAACTTCAATTTGAAGATATCGGGTGTTACAGCAGGTTGTATACCTACAGCCCTTGTAATTACATTTCTATACGTAGCCTTTTCAGCCTCCTCTTTCGTAATGAGTCCAAGCCTGAGTTGCTCATTTATTAGAGAATGATCTACAGTCAACTGTTTTATTTCCCCATCTCTAAACAGATAAATTCTCGAATCACCAACGTGGGTTATGTATGCATACTCATTGTGTAAGAAGAGGGCGCACAGGGTTGTCCCCATACCTCTTTTTGTTTCATCCTCCTGACTCACCTCATACACCTTGGTATTGGCAGCCTCAACAGCCGAAAAAAGTAGCTTTTCTATATCATTACCATTTGCAGAAAGCCCCTCTTCCACAACCCTTGCAAATTCTTTAATACAGAGATCACTTGCAACCTCACCAGCCGCATGACCACCCATACCATCAGCGACAATAAACAGTCCTATGCCATTGTTGATATAGATTGCATCTTCATTATGACCTCTTTTGATACCTACATCGGTCTTACCAATTGCTCTAAAAAGCATATTCAGCCTCCCTTAGCATTTTTTATTAGGTTTGCCTTAATAAACTCGAGCAATTCTCCATCCAGTACTGCATCGGCGTTTCCTACCTCATAACCAGTCCTGTGATCTTTCACCATCCTGTATGGGTGAAGGACATAAGATCGTATCTGATTACCCCAACCAATCTCTTTTTTACTACCTATCTTCTCTGCAAGTTCTTTATCCTTCTTTTCCTTTTCAAGCTGATATAATCTGTTTTTGAGGATCTTCATTGCCATAGCCTTGTTCTGATGTTGTGAGCGCTCGCTCTGACAGGTTACAACAAGCCCTGTCGGTATATGGGTGATCCTTACTGCAGAATCTGTCACATTTACATGTTGACCACCGGCACCGCTCGATCTGAAGGTATCGATCCTGAGATCTTCCTTTTTGATCTCGATCTGAAGCTCATCATCCATTTCGGGTATTACGGTAACGCTTGCAAAAGAGGTGTGCCTCCTTTTACTTGCATCAAAGGGAGATATCCTGACAAGTCTGTGCACCCCCATTTCATTCTTCAGATAACCGTACGCATACTCCCCTTTAACAAGGAAAGTAGCCTCTTTTATCCCTGCTTCATCTCCATACTGTAGATTCATCATTTGTACCTCAAATCCCATCTTCTCGGCCCAGCGAACATACATTCTATATAGCATCATAGCCCAATCCTGACTCTCTGTTCCGCCAGCACCTGGATTGATCGTGCATATTGCATTTTTTCTATCCATTTTATCGGACATCAGATTTTCTATATAAAGCTTGTCGAGATCTTTCTGATTGTCTATTAGCATCTTTTCAATATCTTCAAGAAGCTCATCACTCTCCTCTTCGTTTATAAGCGCATACATCTCGCCTGCATCATTTAATATCTTCTCTATGGCCTTATATCTGTTCAAGATGTCCTCAAGCCTCGATTTGGTCCTTAAAATTTCTTTGTTCTCCTTATTAAGATTATTCCAGAATTCTGGCTGTTGTAACCTCTCGTTAATCTCAGATAGCTTTTGTTCTAACCCCCTGATGTCAAAGAAACCCCCTTAATTCCTGAAAACGTCTCTTCTGGCCTGCAATAAGCTCTTCTATATGTGCCCTTATTCTTATCTGATCCTTCTTTTGATCCTTCATATCAAGACAGATTAACAGACTATAAAAATACTGTCAATTTTATCTTTTTTAATCCATATTGCCGAAACAGGGTA
>CAYSBA010000109.1:0-5385 GCA_964429075.1 uncultured bacterium | reverse complement strand
GATTATAAAGAACTTCTCTAACAATGATTCAAAAAAAATAATTTATCTTATCTCAGGCAGGGTTCACGTTTTGATCTATATCTGACATTCAAAAAAATGAGGAGGGAATAGATGAAAAAGATTGAGGCAATCATAAGACCCTTTAAGCTTGATGATCTTCAGGAAGGGCTTAAGGAGATTGGGATAGAGAGTATGACTGTCACAGAAGTAAAAGGATATGGCAGACAAAAAGGCCATGCAGAAATATTCCGTGGTTCTGAATATCTAATTGACTTTGTTCCAAAAATTAAGGTTGAGATAGTTGTAACTGATGATATGGTCGATGATGTTGTTAATGTGATTATGGAAAGCACAAGGACAGGGAGACTCGGAGATGGTAAGATCTTCATAATACCTATTGAGCAGACCTATAGAATCAGGACTGGTGACAGGGGAGACTGTGCTCTTTGAACAGAATAGAGCTACAAAAAAAGTTACTGAATGCTCTTCTTGAAAGGGGCGGCTGTAGATGGACGGATGAAAAAGAACTGAGTGAAAAAATTGCCTGGGCGAGTCCCTTTATCATCAGATTTTCGACCCTACCCCTTGTTATGGAAGTCCTATTAGATCCAGCTCGTATCGAAGAGATAGATCAAAAAACCATCAAAGAGGATTTCAAAAGATTATATAAAACCACAGATGACCTCAAAATAATATGCAGATTAGTAAAGTTAAAATACTGCGCTCAGATTATTATAAACGACATCTACAGGATGTCTGGGATTGAGGAACTTTTTCGCCTTCAGAGCACCGTAGCTGATACCATTGTCTCCTTTTTATTAAATGAAATATCAAAAGAAAGATGTGAAGGGACAATACTTGCCATGGGAAAACTTGGTAGCTATGAGTTAAACTTTTCTTCTGATATTGACCTTATTTTTATTGCAGATTCGCAATATGGGTCAGATAGATATGTCAATTTTTCAAAGATCTCAAAAAAACTAATAAATTACCTTACACAGACAACAGAACTTGGCCACTGTTACAGGGTAGATGTGGATCTGAGACCCGGCTCAAAACAGACACCACTCTGTACCACCATTGAAGCGTCAGAAAGCTATTATCAGGCATTCGGTACAATCTTTGATAGGATGGCACTTGCAAGATCAAGGTACCTTGCAGGCAAAAGAGAGATTGCTGAGGAATTTTATCGTACCCTAAAGGAGTTTATATTCCCAAAGAATATATCACCAGAGGCTGTTAATGAATCCTATCTGATCACAGAGAGATTCAGAAAATATAATATAAAAAATGATGATACAATCGATCTAAAATTTGATAGGGGTATGATTAGGGATATAGAGATGTTTACCTACATGATATCTGTTGTTTTTGGCTCAAGGATACCCCATCTGAAAGGATCGGTAACCAATATCCTTAAATGGGCCTATAAACATGGTGTTGTAGATGCAGAAACATACAATATATTACACGATGCATACATCCTCTATAGACATACCGAACAGAGACTTCAGATGTACGAAAACAGACAAACATTCAGTTTGAATGAAAAAAGCTGTCCACCGAGCGTATACGATATAGTGGGCACAAAAGATTTTAAAAAGATAAAAAAACTGTTGATAGAATTATCCAGTGAGGTATGGCGCTGTATTACAAAAATACTCTCACCCAGAATGAGCAAACTGAAACCTCTTTTTTCTGAAACAAAAGATCCTGTTAATTTACTCCAAAAAATATTAAAAAAAGAGACCTCTGTTGTATGGCTCAATAAAAACATACAGGCACCAAGTGGTATATTTCATAAAAACAGTCCACTGGCGAACACAATTGGCCTAAGATTTTACAACCTGTTAATAGACACCATTCACCCTGATGAGACTGCAGAAATGATCCTCAGACTCTTTTTTATCCTGAGAAGATATCCGTCATACTTTGATATGCTCGTTGAGAGACCAAAATTTCTTTCGAGACTGATAAAGATTGCCGATCTATTAGGTCCAACATCTTATGTTATTATTAATCAGCCAGAAATAATTGATATTCTAAGCTCCATATCCGAAGAGGAGATACTACCACAAGAAAGATGGCTTAAATCTACTGTAAAGTCCATTTTAGGACTTAGCGACCCAGAAACAAGACTTGAGAGACTTAGACTTCTCAAAAATGAGATGGACATAAGGAGCAATCTCGGGATAGCTGGTAGTAAGATTACTTTTGATCAGTATTTTGAATTTCAGACAACCCTTGCAGACATAATCCTGTCTGCTGTTTTAGACTGTGTATTTATTGATCTTAAGATAGAAACAAAAGATAAAAGACCTTTTTTTCTTGGAGCACTTGGTTCATATGGTGCAAAGGAGCTAAGAAGCGGTTCTGACCTTGATCTATTATTGATCAACAGAGAGGGGAGTGGAGATGTCATAAAGATTGCAAAACGATTTCTGAGTTATATTAGAACATACATGCGTGGTGGAAGACTTTATGAGATTGATACCAGACTCAGACCCTCTGGTAGATTTGGTCTTCTTGTAACATCCTTGGATGCACTTTTAGAATATCATAAAAGGCATCTCGATGCCTGGGAGAGGATATACATGTTGAAATTCAGGCTGCCTCACGAATCTCAAGAACTTGAACAAAAAGTTCTTGAGATAACGTATAATAGTATTAAACAAGATGGTGACATTCATAGATATATAAAATCTATCAAGGAATTAGTCACAAGGCTAAGTAAAAATCTTGCAAAGGAGAATAATTACAGGTATAATATCAAATTTGGTAGTGGTGGGTTTATTTTTCTAGACTTTTTGGCCGCCTACTTTATAATTGAGATGATTTTTAATAACAAGTTGCCAACAAGAGGGATTATGAATACTTTTAAAAAGGCACAAGAGCTCGGGATGGTCAGAGGGAGTGAGTTTCAGATACTTAAGGAAGCATTTTATACCTATAATATGCTATTCTTACAGAACAGGTATCATAAAAAATCCGATTCAGATATTATTAACAACGAACCATTGGGCAGGCATATACTTGAGCATGCAGGTCATTCGATAGAATCTTTTATTGATTTGCGAAATGAGGTAAGATCAATCTTTGAGAGAATATTAAAGTAGGAGGCTACATTGGCCAGAAATCTTAATATAATGATTGTAGATGATGATAGAAGTGTTGCAGAAGCAATCTCTGAGGTCCTAAAAGAAGAGGGGTTCAACACCTATATAGAACAGGATGGCTCATGGGCGTTGAGGGTATACAAAAAAAGAAGAATCGATCTTATGCTTATTGATGTCGTACTCTCCGGAATGGATGGATTGAGTCTTGCAAAAAACATCAGGGATTCTGAGATAAAAAATGACATACCAATAATACTCTTAAGCGGCATATACAAAGATAAAAGGCATATTGAAAGAGAGATGAAATCTCTTAACCTTCAAGGTTTTATTACAAAACCCATTAACAGAGAAGAGCTAATAGAGCTGCTTCGCCAGATCTTTCAGGACGCATATCCTAAGAAACCCAAGAAAGAAATTGAACAAAAGGACATTGAACAGGATTCCTCAGTTATAAGAGAAAGACTATCCTTTAAAAGGCTTGAGAAAGCAGAAGGAGAAGGAAACCTTGCGGATATGCCCTTTCCTTACCTTCTCTCTGAGATATACAGATTAAGATGGACAGGCATGCTTGCGTTAAGAAAGAACAGGGTAAAAAAAGATGTCTACTTTCAGGATGGATATCCGATATATGTAAATTCTAATCTTGTAAGTGAATGTCTTGGTAATATTATGGTGCAGGAAAAGATAATCACAGAATCTGAAAAAGAAGAATCTGTCAGGAGGATGAAGAGCACCAAAAGGCAACAAGGCACAATTCTTATCGAAATGGGGGTGATATCACCACACAACCTACAGTACGCCCTTGAGAAGCAGCTTTTAAAGAAATTGATAAATATATTTGCATGGAGGAGTGCAACCTACAGATTTGTCACAGAAGAGGTCGCACCTCAGATCATAACAATCGAAAAATCTCCAGCAAGTATTATATTCGATGGCATATCAGAAAAGTATACACCGCAGAGGGCTTATTCATTAATAAAAGAGTACCTTAATAAATATATTACCATTAGCTCTGATCCCGTTTACAGGTTCCAGGACTTAGAGGTAGATTCTGACCATCTTGCCTTTTTAAGGGAAATCGATGGCAGAAAACGCATGAAAGACCTTTTATCAAACCCAAATCTCGATAAGGCCTCCACAGTAAAGTTTTTACTTACTCTAATAACGGCAGGTATAGTCGAACTGCATGATACCCCCACTACTGATACGACATCATCTATCAAGCCAGGAAGATTGCGCACTGCAGAGATGTTAATAAGGAGACAGGGTCCACCTCCTATTAGTAAAACAAAGATAAAAAGGTTTGAAAGCAAAAGGAGTCTTGCTGAAACAGCCAGAAAGATGTCAAAGATGAACTATTTTGAGATCCTCGGTGTAAAGAGAAACGCAACAGAACAACAGATAAAAAATGCATATTTTGAACTTGCCAGAAGATACCATCCAGATCGTGCATTTAAACATGCATCCAATGAAGTAAAACTACTTGCCTCGGAGATCTATAACCTGATAACAAAGGCCTACAGAACACTCTCAGACAGAAAGATGAGGCTTAAATACATCAGTGATTTGAAACGCAAGGCACAAAAAGATCTATCAAACGATGTTGGCAAGATACTTGCGGCAGAAGGTGCCTATATGAAGGGGGAACAGGCACTGAGGAGAAAGGATTATAGCAGCGCTTACAAACATTTTGCACGGGCAATCTCACTTTACGATGAGGCTGGAGAATATCATGCATACTATGGTTGGTGTACCTTTAAGGCACATCCGGGCAGCAAAAAACATCTTGAAGAGGCAATAAAGCATATTGAAAAGAGTATAAGTCTTAACCCTAAATTTGATAGGGCATACCTTTTCCTTGGGTGGATATACAAGAATATTGGTAAAATGGATGATGCGGAGTTACAATTCGAAAAGGCGATACAGGCCAATCCCGACTGTGTTGAAGCAATGACAGAATTAAAGCTTCTGGAACTGGACAAACAAAGATAATTGATGCAACCCTTCTGGGCCACCTATATAACCCGTAAAAACAGATTTGTTATAACCTGCAAAAAGGATAATAGGCTTTTTGATGTTTATCTACCTAATCCAGGGAGGCTTTGGGAGATGCTCATACCAGGAAACAGCGTACTTGTAGAAGAAACAGATACAGGGCTGAAATATAAAGCAACATTTATAAAAAAGAATGACAAAGAAATTGTATGTATTGATTCTATCAGGATAAGCAGGATTACCCCAGAAGCCAGAACTACCCCCCCCTGAAACC
>CAYSBA010000108.1:0-5391 GCA_964429075.1 uncultured bacterium | reverse complement strand
TTTCTATGTCTAAGAGTGCAGTAAGATAATTAGAAAGATCACAGGCTATAATAGACTGAATAACCGAAATAAATATCTCAAAATCTTCTCTTTTATTATTGCTCATCATAACTTTAAATAAGCAAGATATATGCCAGCATAAATATTGGTTAAAAATACTTTTGTGATATATAGTTCCTATGCGCAGGATAAAGATGGATAATTTGATAGATCTTCACTGCCATCTACTATGGGGTGTTGATGATGGGCCATCTACAGTAAAAGAAGCAACGGATATGCTGGAAATTTTGATCTTGCTTGGTTTTTCTAAGGTTGTGGCCACCCCCCATATTAAGATGCCAGATCAAAATCAGACAAGAATTATTGACACTTTCACAGAGGCCAGGGAAAATTTTAACAACCCTCACCTTTTTCTTGGCGCAGAATATATGCTTACTGATGACATTATTGTCCATGATAGACCGCTTTTGAGACTCGGTGGAGGTGATCATATTCTTGTAGAGTTAAGCTGGCAAAATCAGAGCATCCGGCTTATAAAGCGGTTGATATTTGAGTTGCAATCAAAGGGGTATTCCATCCTACTTGCCCATCCAGAAAGGAGCCTTGTAACTGCACCATTTAATTTCTTCTTTGATCTTGTTGAAAGGGGTGTGAAATTACAGGCAGATCTATTAAGTCTTGTTGGCATACATGGTAGAAGATCCAGAAAGCTTTTAAGAAGACTTTTAAAGGAGGACCTTATCTTTGCAATGGCAACCGATATGCATGCCTATAACGCAAGATATGAAGATTTTGAAAAGGCCATAGAGACGCTGATTGATCTTACAGGAGAGAGGGCATCTTTATATCTTAGGGAAAATCCTCAAAGACTACTTGGTGATACTGATTGTACCTGAATTGTTCATGCCGTCGGTAACAGTGATTTTGATTGCTGTCCCTGTTTGAATAGTAGAAAGAGCATTGTCCGAAATTGTAAGATGTGAAAGGTGTACATCGTGATAGGTCTTTTTGGTTTCTGATCCATCCTGATCCCTTGAAGTTGTTACATCAAAATCAACAGTTGTTTCATCAACACTATTTATTACTTTATTAAGAAGGGTAGTGTTGTCTGTTGTTATCTCCACTGTAACCGGTAGTTCTGTTACAGGGTAGGGTACATATGGTGGATTGACACTGTTTCTTAATCTTATGCCGAGATATTCAAGATCAGAAAAAACACCACCATCATCGTTGGTTGGTCCTGGTGGATAACCAAATGTTAACTCCAATTGATCGTTATTGATGTCTGCTGAAACTATTCTGATTTCACCTGGTGTCACCTGAAATTCCTTTGTATATGTGGTGTAATCTTTAACAGAGTCTCCGTCGAAATATTGACCCGATATTTTCCAGCGATATGTACCTGTATTAAGCTCTGTGAGGAGTTCCCAGGTCATCTGCCAGGTATGGTCATTATCGTAGTTACCGAGATATTCAACCTGTGTTTCAAAACCCTTTTCATCATATAAGGAGCCATCATCTTTATACACATCCACAAACTGATCATCCTCTTTTTTTTGTAGCACCAGATGCATCTTTGGTGTATCAACACCGGGATGACCACCCTGCCACTTAATACTGTACATCCCAAAATGTGTGATCTCATCAGGCATATCCATTTTAATCTTTCCAACATCGTCTTTAGGGGTTACAGTATATTCAACCCAGTCATCTTCAACATCTTCCCAGAAATTTGGTTTCATGCTATTGTCTTTGCTAAATGAGCCGTTGTTAACCAGTTCAGTAGCGGCATCCAGTGCCTTCTGTGTGAGGAAGTCGCCAAATTTCCATCCCCAAATAGTCATACTTGGCTCGTACCCACCCTGCCACCAGTCGTCTGCAGTAAGGAGGTAGAGATAATGGTCCTGAGAATAGGCAAATACAAGGACATCTTTAACATTAACCTGTGATTTTATGGTATCAATTATCTGTTTGCCCAATTCTGAGGTTGCTTCACCCGGAAGGGTTACTGCAAGAAGGCCATCCATATATATTTCAGATATCCTTGTCTTCATAAATTGCGGAATAGGTGCATGAAAGTTTATGTAATCTGCGGGGAATAGACAATTTAGATGACCATCTTCATGCTTTGTGTTGTAGTCATCATCACCGGATTTAACACACTGAAATGCACCAAAACGATAGACATATTTTTTGTCCCCCTGCCAATCAAAAAATTCCTCATCTTTATATCCTACATCATCATATGTAACAGGGAATCTCAATGAACCAATCCTCAAATCAACATCGGCCTTTGTCTCGATCTGAGAAAACTTCTCAAGAATCTTTTGAGCAACCCTCTCTCCCACCATCTGTATCTTTCCATAGTTATTGTGATCGAGATCATCACCTCGTGGTGAGAGATTCCCTGCTGTTCCCTGGATAAAAAAGGCCATAAGATCTTCGGATCCTGTTGCCTCTCTCAATCGTTGTTGGGCTATAATCTCTGCAGCGCCAGGGGCATCTGAGGTGATAATAGTACTTTCAAAGTGTGTTCCATGCATTCCAAAGTTAAACAGCACTGCTATTGGATTGCCGTTGTCATCGTCAATTCTTATTATTCCCATTCTATCCAGTTTATATGGAGGGCTCTCACTTCTCCTGTCAGACATAATTTTGTTGTCTGGATCAAAATCCTCATAGATGGTATATCCAAATCTTGCTGGCTGCAGATTATTGACAGCCTCAATAATTGCTTCTGCAAAGGAGTCTGTTATCCTTTCGACGATCTCTTTAGAAAATCTACCGTATCCCATTATTGCAAAGGCCTTCTGACCAGGTAGCACATGCCAGTATCTTGCAGGTTCCGAATGACTATGGGGGGCTGAGGTAATTATTCTGTCAATGTAGTTGAATCCGGTCTGTTCCATTACCTTCTTTGCAGTAAGGGTGATAAGATAATCTGTAGACCAGCATAGGGGTATCCTTAATATCACAACCCTGTCATCACCGTCATCGAGAACAAGTGCTTTTACGGTTGGTCTATCAAGAAACCCGGTGGATCCGCCAAGTGAGTACTGGTATGGTGTATCAGCTCCCTGTCTCATGCCATATCCAGCCATTGAGACACCCACAGGGAAATCTAATGGCACATCTGCTGTCCCTGCCTTCAATCTATCGTGGGAATTTCCATCAGGTACAGGGGCATCAAGGTTGAGTGGATAGGGCCTGCATATCCCATTATAGCAGTACCCATCTTTGCCACAGTCTTCGTCAGTAATACATACAGGGCTGCAGTATCCATTGTCACACACCTCGTAGTCAGAACAGTCTGAGTATGATGTACATGGTTTTGTAGCGGTGCATACACCATCTATGCATACACTATTATTGCAGTCTGAGTTAAAGCTGCACGAAGATTTTTGATCGTTCTTGTTGCCTTTTTCACAACCAGAGATATTTATTAAAATGACCAATAGAAATAAGATTGGAGATAATCGCTTAATCATACAAGACTCCTTGATATAGGTTAAATCTCACTGCCCCCATCCCGTGTTACTACTTCAAAGGCTGCTGACTGTTTTGCAATTAAATACTTTTTTTTACCATCTGTTGATATCTCTATTTCAGCATCTGCAAGCTTTGAATTGTAGCAAAAAAGGCTTGATCCATCGGTATCGGTATATTCTATCTTTACAATGTGTTTCCTGTCTACATGGAAGGTCCCTTTAAGTGTGGTGCTATCTTTTTTTGTGTAAAAGTTCCATTCGCCCGGATGAAATCTATTTTTTGAAAATAGCATGTTTTTAAGGCTGCAAAAGTCATAGCTCTTTCTGTCCAGTTCAATATGATAAATACTCAGATATGGGGTGGGTATCCCGGCTATTTTTACCCTTGCACAGAGTCCTAAAAAAAGGGCATCCTCTTCGAAGGAATTACAGTGTGCCCATGCCCAGCTGTCTGCAAATTGAGTTCCCCAGTAGTGTTCCTGTTCACCGGGAAGATTTAAAAATTCAAATCTTTTATTGTCTATTTTGATATAACCACTGAATCTTGTGTTGAGGTAAGGAGCGGTTGCCTTTGTTTTTGGAAAAGGGCCACTATACATAAATGTATAAGGAAAATATAAAAATCCCATTTTGTTTTTTGTATCATAGCTTATTTCCCATTCAATCTGGTGGCTATGTTTGAACCTACCATAGGTAAAACCATCTTTTAGAAACCAGTTATCATTGCCAATCAGCCTGTCAGGATTTTTAAAGTCTTTGAAGGATATGGCTTCTGAATCTTTGCAAAAGATATTTCCATTTGTTGCATTAAAGAAGATCACCCAGCACTCCATAAGTGGTGTCATATCTTTTATTCCTGTACGTATTGTAAATCTAAGCCAGAATGCCCAGCCCTCACTTGAGTTGTTGAATTTCAGGAAATATACCTCGTAAAACCTTTTTTGACCGCGCCATCTAAGGGCATTTTGAGCCACAGAATTCCCCAATATCCTGTTGTTATACATCTATAACTAATCCCTCATATGCAGCAATAGTGTTTTTAAATCTTTTTTGGGCGGCCTTTAAGATTTCGTCGATTTGATTGTCATTATGCGTGGGATCGTGATGAAAGAGTATAAGGTTTTTGACAGCTGCCAGCTTTGCAAGTTTTACACCCTCCTGCCAGGTGGAATGTCCCCAGCCAATCTTGGGCATACCAATCCTGCCGTAGTATTCATCATCTGTATAGGTGGCATCATAAATGAGATAATCTGCACCATCTGCATGTTTTAATAGGATTTCGTCGGGTTTATCATAGTGTTCGGTATCGGTCGCATAAACGATAGTTCTGTCTCTGTACGAAAGTTTAAAAGAAACACATCCATCAGGATGATTGCATGGAGCACAGCTTATTGTGACATCATCTATGTTAAAGGAGTCGCTTGAATTTAGTTCGGTGAAATGGATCTTTGCATTGAGATCATCAAAGCTAACAGGAAAATGGGGATACATCATCTGGCCTGCCATGAGTTGTTTGAAGGTCGAGTTGAGCTTCTTTTCTGCATAGAGGTAAAAGGTATTCTCAGGATTAAACAGTGGTACAAAGAATGGGAAACCCTGAATATGATCCCAGTGGAGATGGGAGAATAGGAGGTGTGCCTCAACAGGTGCTTCTTTTGAAAGCTCAAGACCAAGCAGTCTTATACCACTCCCACCATCAAGAATAATTATTGTATTGCCACATCGAACCTCTACACAGGGGGTATTACCTCCATATTTTATCGTTTCTTTCCCCGGGGTTGGTATACTCCCTCTTACACCCCAGAATTTGATTCTAAATAGATCCTTCATATTTTTAGTTTTATTGCACAACTTTTGAAAAAATCAAGTTTATCATAAATTTCTAAAGCTATATGTTACATAA
>CAYSBA010000107.1:4915-5409 GCA_964429075.1 uncultured bacterium | reverse complement strand
GCCATGTAATCCTTGGATTATAGCCTGTGATAGAAGGGCCTATAAAAAACTTATACCTTTTAGAAATCCTTTTTATTTTTTTAAAAAGATCGATCTTTTCTTCTGTGGTAAGCTCCAAATTAAGTTTATTAGTCCTTCTTGTTGGTTGTTGAGTGGTAAAGTAACATCCTACTGCCCCAAGGTCGGCACCAAAGTTTGCCATCTGATCAAGCTGGTTGTAATTTAATTTGTTGACAACCATTTGTAAATAAAAGGGTATGTTATAGTGATTAAAAATGGCAATTGCCTTCATTACCTCTTCAAAACTACCTTTCCCTCGTATCTTGTTATGTGTTTCAGGATAGGGTGAATCAAGGGAGAGAGTAACATGATCAATGCTTTCAATATAATTCTTTAACCAACCAATATGGGATGTCATATTATCACCGTTTGTTACAAACTGGCATTTTATCCCCTTTTCATAAATTATCCGAAAGATGATTTCTATCTTAGGG
>CAYSBA010000107.1:0-4905 GCA_964429075.1 uncultured bacterium | reverse complement strand
GTGCAATGATTGGAATGGAATTAAAGGAACTTATGAATTTATTTAATATACTCTCGAAAATAGATGGGTCTATATGTCTTATAAAGGCAAAATTCCTCAAGCAGTGAATACATCTTCTGCTGCATTCAGTTGTGATCTCAAATGCTATTCTATCGACCAATCTCATCTTATCTTTTTGATTTCTCTTAAAATAAGATCAGAAGCAATCTCGATGTCTGCTCCAACCATAGAAAGTAGCGGAAGCTTTACCGTATACACAGGAATTTTTTTTACCATAAATTTTGCCATTTCAACAAAGTTATTAATCCAGTCTGTATTTTCATAACACAATATGCTCTGCCATAGGAGGGATGAAATTTTACTAGAGATGGATTCGATTTTTTGTATGCTGTATTTTATGTTGCTTTGTGGCAGCAGAAAGAAGATTGCCTTCAGCCTTGATGGGGTGTATGATCGCGATCTGGTAGATATAAAGATTAGTTTTTCAGCTTTAGTTGAATTATTGTCAGTGTCTGAAGTCCTATCTCTTATAACAACGATTCTTGATAGTCCCTGTGTAAGGACAACACCATTTTTAATGTCTACCCAGAAAGAGTCATCATCACAGAGTCTCATCCCTTTTTTAATAATTTTGTAAGATAAAATGCTCTTGCCACCGCCTGAGGGTGATAGGATTGCAAAGTTTGAATTGTCATTATCTTTCAAAAGAGCACCATGTATGTAGTGGATGTTGTATTTTATTAGTTTTTTAGATAGCCTTCCAATAAGATTTCTTCTTGCATTCAATAAGATGTTGTCAGGAATTTTATAAGAGTAATTGTAATTATTTAATATTGGTGAAGGATAAACCAGCTCAGGATGACAGTACAATGTATCTATAAAACTTATCTCATGTGACATATGAAAAATTTTGATCGTAAATATTTGGTTCACAGATCTAAATTACGGGAATTGTCCCTCCAGCAGCTGTAGATCCCCCACCACCAACACTCCCAAGATTGGCAACAAATCTTTTTGTACTGTATTCCTTTATGATAGGCTGAATATATCTTTTTTTCTTTTTTTCTTGATTGTTGTCTTTTTCTTTTCTATTCATACTACTACCCTTTTCTTGTTATTAAATTAGATTCTCCTGCTTCAGAAATGAAAAGGTTATTTCAACATCCTCTTTTGCCTTTTTTTCATCTACATCATACTCATCCATTATCATTTTTACGATCTTTTTTTGATCTTCTCCCTTTTTGGCAAGTCTGTATATAAATGCAGCACTCTCATTTAATGAAAAATGGCGCCTATTTATCCAGTCTACCAGAAGGAGTTCACCATCGAGTTCTACTTCAAGAATCTTTTGTGTAGAATCTTCTGAATCCTTATTGATAACCATTTAATCACCAAGTCTTAAAGGTAAGAAATTCTGTTTTAGAAGATCCAAGAGAATATGGACCCTGTACCATGAGTGGATTTCCATAGGCATCTTTAACACTTTCATTGACAGTGATGGCGTATGCATAGTTGGCTGGTAACTGATTTACTGCGGCAGTCACAGTCACGTCCATTCCGTTTTGACTTACAGAGATTGATGATATACCTACATCTGTATATGTGGTGTATACATTATTCCCTGGATATACTTTTCTCAACCACATGATATTTCCATCGAGGGTATCGGGATCTATTCTTTCTGTAAAGTGAATTGTTACAGTAGTTTGCGTTACCTGAAAGGTATAGGGTGGATTGTTTAGATCCTTACTTTTCTTAGCAATTTTGGTGTTTGGGGTTGATGGATTGTTCTTATTTATCTGAGGTTGGGTTGTGTCGGTTTGCGAGGTTATTGTTGCCTGGCATACATAGGTTTGATCTAGACGATTGCCAGCAAGATCTTTTAGACCAGTTGTTATCTTTGCATAGTAGGTACTACCTAAGGATAAATAAGTGTTAGGATTGATCACAGCTACTGTCTGACCATTTTGATCATTTGTAGAAATATTAGATGAAATTGTATTGACTCCATCATCTATCCAGAGATTTGAAGAATTAACAGTCGAAAGATCAAGAGACTCGCTGAATGTTACTGTAGGCTGTGCTATTGGCAACAATCCAAATCCATCATCAGGCCCCCACACACAGGAGACCATAGTAGGAGGAGTAGTATCATACGAGTTTGCCACAGTAAATGTAGATGGGATGGCTACTGAATTTGCAAGATCAAGGGCATTACCTGCCTGATCCTTTATCCCAGTCGTAAGATTTAGACTATAGTTGTGACCGAGATTCATGTCACCCTGTGGATTGATTGTTAAAACGGTATTGTCAGGTGAAAGGGATAAAAATGTGTTATGTACCTGATTTAGGGTCGTATCAGTTAGCACTACATTTGTATTATTAATAGTTGTCGCATCAATAGCCTCGCTGAAATTTACTGTAATGGATGCAGTGGGTGATACATTAGTAGAACCATCTGGTGGAGATATCCCTGTCACAGTTGGACTTGTGGTGTCATCTAGGAGGATAAAGAAGGCAGTATAGCTTGTACCCATAAGATTTCCTGAGGTATCTGAAACATTTGAAGATACGGTAAGACGTAATCTTGGTGCTAAACCTTGATCGCAGTTTGGATCGGTGGGAATGGGTTTTGTGTTTGATACCCATTTGGCTGTCTTTTGATCAGAGAGAAGAGTAACTGTACCTGCAATGGGAGTTTGATTGCAGACTACATTCTGCTGCTGTTTGACCTGATGGACATAGATCGTTCCTGTGTGGATAGTTGATGGATCCATGGGTTCATTGAAATAGATTACTATGTCAGTATAGGGGCTTACACCAATCTCGCCATCTGCAGGGCTTGTTGATGTAACAGAGGGTGGAGTGGTATCGGGCTGAGATTCGGTTGTAAAGGTGCTTGTAAAGTCACTTGTCATTTGATTACCGGCAAGATCTGTAACAGCACTTTTTACAACAACCTGATATTGGGTATTGTATGAAAGATTGTTTACAGGATCTATGGTTACCTGGTTATCAACAGTGTTCAAAGTGGATGAGACCTTGTTGTTGGTTGAAAGGTCAAGCAAATATACTGTAGTGCCATCTACAGTTGATGAATCAATTGTTTCAGAGAATGTGATTGTAACATTCTGACCTACAGGAACATTTGTTGCTGTATCCTGTGGAATTACATTGGTAACAGTTGGTGGTGTGGTATCAAGTTGACCAGGATATTGTGTGGTAAATGTTGAATTATACTCTGTTTGAATTGCATTGCCAGCAAGGTCCTTTACGGATGTCGTAACAGTAACGAGATATTCTGTGCCATAAGATAGTTCTGCAGCTGGTGTGAAGGTAACAACTGTATTATTTTGTGAATATGAAAAGCTACCATTTACCTGTGTAAGTGTGGCGCTATCTCTGATAAGTATACCACCTGGAACGGTATTCTGATCTATTGCTTCTGAGAAGGTAATATCTATTGTTGTTGAAACAGGCACATCTGTTGAGTTATTAGGTGGAGTTACACTATTTACGGTAGGCGGGGTATTGTCCTGAGTTCCTGCCTGTACGGTGGTGAAATTAACATTAAAGGGAGATATTGAATTTCCTGCTAAATCTTTTACCCCTGCACTAAAGCTCCAGGTATAGTTTGTTGCATTTGCAAGAGGTTGATTTGCATCTGGAGTAAAGCGAACAGTTTTACCATTATTGACAAGCTCAAGTAGACCAGGGGACGAGGGACTAAGTGTTATGTTTGTATTGTTGACTGTAGCAGCATCAAGAGCTTCATCGAAATCAGCAGTAAGTATTTGATTGGTTGGTACATCGATCGCACCATCTGCCGGATTTGTAGAAACTAAAATTGGGGGTCCAGAGTCATGTGTTATCGAGACAGTTGTGGGATCACTTATTGCAGCGTTGTTACCAGAGTCACGCCTTACTCTTATATCAAAAGTATTTAGCTGATTTAATGCTAAATTTATTGTAGCAGAAAAACCTAAAATATCTGGATCATTATTTGGACCAGGCTCATTGTCAAAAACAGATGCACTTCCAGGTACGACATCAGTTCCTTCGCTAAATACAAGACTAAATTCTTTGTAATCTGGATTTGTGCCTGCAGAAAAAACAATCCTGCCCTCTACAATTATCTGACTGTCGCTGGTTCTGGTTTGATCTGGTAGCACATTGTGCTGACTATCATATATGGTCTGAACTTCAGGAGCAGGTACTGGATATAGAGGGTTATTTGTATCATTGATATGTCCCCAGACATTGAAGCTCATCTTAAATGTCTGAGTGTATGGGTCAAAGGTTGGAGAAAGGTAAAATCTCATATTGAATTGAGATGACACCTCGCCGTTTCCAGGATTTTGTGGATCGTCACCAGAGAGCACATGATCTGATCCAACAAGGTTTGATAAATCCCATCCGTCTCCAATGTAGGATGAACCATTATCAATGCCAGTTATAGTTAGCTGTTCTGTATCTGTGTTCAGGCAAGTGATAATGTCAAATTCTGTGGCATTTGGGTTTGCTGGCTCCCATATATCGGTTACTTGAAAATATATCGGGGTTAACATGTCATAGGCTATCCCTCGAGAGGACAGGGTATTGTTTTGAATAGTTACGTTGGCTGCCACATAACCATTGTCAGGGCTTCCGCAATCCCCAAAGTTTCCACTGTAGAAATTATTGGAGACATTGGTTACAGTAATGTCATTATACATAGACTCCATCATCGGTATGTAGTGTTGAATCTCTTCTGGAGTAACATCCTCAGGTATACCAATAGGTTGAATCTCTATGTCAGGCTTACCAGAGGTCAGATCTACGCTCATAACAAATGTCCCAAGTAGCTTAAGGTCATTCTTTGTAGGTATATAAATTGTATTATTATTATTTGTTGCTGTATCACAT
>CAYSBA010000106.1:0-5411 GCA_964429075.1 uncultured bacterium | reverse complement strand
ACAGTAAATTATATTGCACCTGGATACTTTGAAACAAAGATGACAAACTCGCTTTCTGAAAAAACAAAAATGGAGATTATAAGGTCAATACCGGCAGAAAGGGCTGGAAGACCTCATGAGGTTGGAGCACTTTGTGCGTTTCTTGCTTCTGAGGATGCCGGGTACATTACAGGTAAAATAATCGGTATTGATGGTGGAATGTATATCTGATAATTAACCACATTTTAATTGAAAAAGGAGGTCTAAAACCATGGCAGAAAAATCGGTACAAGAGATTGAGAAGAAGGTAAAGGAACTGATCGCAGAGAAGCTAAACAAAGATCTTTCAGAGATCTCTAACAATGCATCCTTTATAGACGATCTTGGTGCAGATTCTCTCGATGTTGTCCAGCTTGTGATGGATATGGAAGAGGAATTTGGACTTGACATCCCTGAGTCTGATGCAGAAAAGATAGTAACCGTACAGGATGCAATAAATTATATTGTGGAACATACCCTTTAGGCAAAAAAGACATGAAAAGGGTAGTGATCACCGGGCTTGGTGTTGTTACACCTGTAGGAAAGAGTGTCCCTGAAATGTGGGATAGTCTCCTTGCTGGAATCTCTGGAGCCGGTCCAATAACATACTTTGATGCATCCCAGTTCCCTACACGGATTGCTGCAGAGATAAAGGATTTTGATCCCACAAAAAGGATAGATCAGAGGCTTGTAAGAAAGCTTGATCGTTTTCAACAGTATGCCCTTTTTGCTGCAAAAGAGGCAATGGAAGACTCTGGTCTACTTGACAATAATCCCTACAATCCAGATAAATTCGGCATCTATGTCGGATCGGGCATGGGTGGATTGATCACAATAGAAAATATGTATCAGCGTTATCTCGAGAAAGGTCCCAAGAGGATTACTCCCTTTTTTATTCCGATGAGTATCATAAATGAAGCAGGTGGCATTATCAGTATTGAATTTGATCTAAGAGGACCATGTTTCAGTCATGTATCTGCCTGTTCAACAGGGGCACACTCCATAGGTGAGGCAACCCTTGCTATTCGGTATGGCCGGATGCAGGCAGCCCTTGCAGGGGGTGTGGAGGCTACTATTACTCCCCTTGGCGTGGGTGGCTTTTGTTCTATGCGTGCACTAACAAGGAGAAACGATGAACCACATAGAGCAAGTCGACCTTTTGATAAAGACCGTGATGGCTTCTTAATCGGGGAGGGTGCTGGAGTTGTTGTCCTTGAAGAGCTTGAATCTGCAAAAGCCAGAGGTGCAAAGATATATGGTGAAGTGATAGGTTACTGGGCAAACGGCGACGCTTATCACATAACAGCACCGGAACCTGAGGGTAGAGGTGCTGCAATGTGTATGAAACGAGCTATTGAAGATGCAGGAATACAGCCTGAAATGATAGATTATATAAATGCACATGGTACATCCACCCAGCTAAACGATAAGATTGAAACAAAGGCTATAAAATCGGTCTTCGGCAAACAAAAAGCTGAAGAACTTGTTATTAATTCTACAAAATCCATGATTGGTCATACCCTTGGTGCAGCAGGTGCAATTGAATTTATTGTAACCACCCTAACACTGAAAAATGGTGTAGCACACCGTACCCTTAATCTTGAGAATCCAGACCCTGAATGTGATCTCAACTACTGCCAGGGAGGAAATATAGAGGGATCATTTGAATATGGAATGAGTAATTCGTTTGGGTTTGGTGGTACTAACGCATGCCTGATTATCAAGAGGTTCTCCAATTGAGTGGAAGATTTACCATATCCATTGGGAGTGATCATGCCGGTTTCCAGCTTAAAGAGAGATTAATAAAAGAATTTTTTACACGTGATTATGGTGTAATAAACAGGGGTTGTTTCGACCCTGAGCCTGTAGATTATCCAGATATCGCAAATAGGGTTACAGAAGATATACTTGCAAAGAGAGCAGACCTTGGAATCCTCATATGCGGGACAGGCATTGGGATGTCGATGGCAGCAAACCGTAAAAGGGGTATAAGAGCAGCCCTTGTGGTAAACGGTTTTATGGCAAAAAGTGCACGGGAACATAATAATGCAAATATATTGATCTTTCCTGCACGTATAATCACCTATGAAATGGCAATCTGGATGTTTGACCAATGGAACAACACCCGGTTTCAGGGTGGCAGGCATGAAAGGCGTATTAACAAACTCGATGAATCAGGGAGTATATAGATGTTAAAGGATGTTGATAGAGAGATATGGGAGGCAATTGAGAAGGAGAAAGAGCGTCAGCGGAGTGTGATTGAGTTGATTGCAAGCGAGAACTTTACCTCCAAGGCTGTCCTTGAAGCTATGGGTTCTGTGATGACCAACAAATATGCTGAGGGGTATCCTGGTAGGAGATATTATGGCGGCTGTCAGTTTGTGGATATTGCTGAATCGCTTGCCATCGAAAGATGCAAAAAGCTTTTTGCTGCAGAGCACGCAAATGTTCAACCCCATTCAGGGTCTCAGGCTAACATGGCAGTATATTTCACAGAGCTTGAGCCTGGAGACACGATGCTCTCTATGAATCTTGCACATGGTGGACATCTCACCCATGGCAGCCCTGTTAATTTTTCTGGAAGGCTTTATAATGTGGTCCATTATGGTGTTGATCCTGAAACCGGATTGATAGACTACGACAATCTTGAAAAGTTAGCAGAAGAACATAAACCAAAGATAATTGTAGCAGGTGCAAGTGCATATCCAAGAATTATTGATTTTGAAAGATTTTCTAATATTGCAAAAGCATGCGGTGCAAAGCTTGTTGTTGATATGGCTCATATTGCCGGTCTTGTAGCAGCAGGCGTTCACCCTTCACCGGTAATGTATGCAGATTATGTTACAAGTACAACCCATAAGACACTGAGAGGTCCACGAGGTGGTTTTATACTATGCAAAGAGGAGTATGCCAAACGGTTAAACAGCAGGGTATTCCCGGGGATGCAGGGGGGACCACTAATGCACATCATAGCCGCAAAGGCAGTATGCTTTAAAGAGGCCATGAAAGATGATTTTGTTGAATATCAGAAACAGGTGGTTGAGAATGCAAAGGTACTTGCAGATACCCTGATTCAAAATGGTCTCAACTTAGTATCAGGTGGAACAGATAATCATCTTATGCTTGTTGATCTGCGTAAACAGGGAATTACAGGAAAAGAGCTTGAACGTAGGCTGGAAGAGGCAGGGATTACTGTAAACAAAAATATGATCCCCGATGATCCTCAGACCCCCTTTGTAACAAGTGGCATAAGAATTGGAACAGCTGCAGTGACCTCAAGGGGAATGGGAAAAGAGCAGATGCAGTTAATCGGTGAGATGATCTGTGAGGTGGTATATAATATAGACTCAGATAGAGTTATTAGTAGTTGTAGAAAAAAAGTCAGGGAATTGACAGATCAGTTCCCGCTGCCCGGAATTTAGTACAGGTCTACATTGAGAAATTACGATAGATTTAAAGAGATAGATCACCTTGCTTCCCTTGGTGGAGGAAAAGAACGCATAGAAAGGCAGCATAAGGCCGGTAAATTAACTGCCAGAGAAAGGATTGAACTACTTCTTGATAGAAATAGCTTTGAGGAAATAGACAGATTTGTCCTGCACCGCTGTACAGATTTTGGGATGGACAAAAAGAAGTATTACGGTGATGGCGTCATTACCGGTTATGGTACGATTGATAATCGGCGGGTCTTTGTATTTGCCCAGGATTTTACTGTATTTGGCGGATCATTATCAAAGACCCACGCAATGAAGATATGTAAAATCATGGACCTTGCAATGAAGGTGGGAGCCCCTGTTATTGGTCTGAATGATTCAGGTGGTGCCCGTATACAGGAAGGGGTTGAATCTCTTGGTGGTTATGCCGATATATTTTTGAGAAATACCCTTGCATCTGGAGTAATCCCTCAGATCTCTGCCATCTTAGGACCTTGTGCTGGTGGTGCGGTCTACTCACCTGGCATTACAGATTTTATATTCATGACAAAAAAGACAAGTTATATGTTTATAACCGGACCTGAAGTCATAAAGACTGTTACAAATGAAGAGATTACAAAAGAAGAGCTCGGTGGTGGCAATATACACAGTACAATAAGTGGTGTTTGTCACTTTCTTGCAGACAATGAAGAAGAGTGCCTGATGATGATAAGGGAATTACTCAGTTTTATACCAGACAACTTTATGGAACCTCCACCAGAAAAGCCCACAGATGACCCTGTGACCAGAAAGGATCCTAAGCTAAATTCACTTATCCCTGACAATCCAAACAAACCTTATGATATCAAAGAAATCATTAAATCTATTGCAGATGATAACTATTTCTTTGAGGTTCACAAGCTATATGCACAGAATATTATTACAGGGTTTATCAGACTTGCTGGCAAAAGTACGGCTGTTATTGCAAATCAACCTTCTGTACTTGCCGGTTGTCTTGACATAGATGCATCAAAAAAGGCAGCTCGATTCATTCGCTTCTGTGATGCCTTCAACATACCTCTTCTTACATTCGTTGATGTGCCAGGTTTTTTGCCCGGGGTACATCAAGAACATGGTGGTATAATAACAAATGGGGCAAAGCTGCTTTATGCATATGCAGAAGCAACTGTTCCAAAGGTAGCGGTTGTCACTCGAAAGGCCTATGGTGGGGCCTACGATGTGATGTCTTCAAAGCATCTGCTTACAGACATTAACTTTGCCTATCCATCCGCAGAAATAGCGGTTATGGGCACAGAAGGTGCTATCAATATAATCTTTAAAAAGGAGATAAAAGAGGCTGATGATCCAGAAAAAAAGAGAAAAGAACTCGTCGATGAGTATAACAAAAAGTTTGCTAACCCTTTCAAAGCGGCTGAACTCGGTTATATAGATGAAATTATAATGCCAGAGGAAACAAGGCCAAAGGTTATTAAGGCATTTAAGCTCCTTGAAAATAAATGGGCAGAGCTACCAAAGAAAAAGCACGGTAATATTCCGTTGTAGATAAATTTTGGGATCTGGATTGTATCTACAGAATGGGGAAACACAAGAAAATAAGGGTACTTTTGATATCTACTTTTCCAGATGATCCCGATCTTCCCAGAGGAGGATTTGCTGCAGTTACCCTTAATTTAGCCAAAGCTCTTGCAAAAAGAGACGATATCGAGGTCTTTGTAGTTTCGTTATTCGATTCTGTAAAAGAAGATAAGATTGAAAGATACAATGGTATAACAATCTTTAGAACAGCCCATCCTTTTTCATATCAATTACCAATCTTATTGTTTTCATCACCTTATAAAATAAAAAGAATAATAGAGGAGATTAAGCCAGATATAATACATCTACAGGGTAGCTCCACTGTATTATCAGTATTTCCGATTAAGCCAAGACCTCCTACAGTACTTACAATTCATGGTATAG
>CAYSBA010000105.1:0-5517 GCA_964429075.1 uncultured bacterium | reverse complement strand
ATAATAGACCATTTATGTTTGAAAGACACTTTAAAAGACTAACAAATTCTGCATCGAGGATAGGTATATCACTTCCATTTACAAAAGATAGACTCTTGAGAGATATAAAAAGACTTATCAATTCTATATCATCCAAAAAGGACCTATACATTAGAATAATAGTGACACGAGGTTGCGGGGAAATAGGGCTTGATGTGAACTTAGCAGATTCACCAAACACAATTATTATTGTTAAACCGATAGATCCACCTCCTGACAGATTTTATAAAAAGGGTTGCAGTCTTTCTATTGTAGGTATAACGAGGAATCCAAGATGCAGTCTTGATCCTGCAATCAAATCTGGCAACTATCTTAATAATGTCCTTGCTCTGAAAGAGGCCAAAGAAAAGGGCACTGATGACGCACTTATGTTAAATATAGATGGCTACATAACAGAATCTACAACGAGTAATGTATTCATAATAAAGGATGGCTCTCTTTTTACTCCTCCACTTAATGCCGGTATCCTTGAAGGTGTTACACGAGGGATAGTAATTGAGATTGCAAGAGCTCTAAACATTGAAGTATTTGAAAAGAATCTCACAAAAGAGGATATATACAGTGCAGACGAGATCTTTTTGTGTGGTACAATTAAGGAGATCATGCCTGTTTTTAAGGTGGATCAGCATAACTTTTCTCCGGTTCCCGGTCCACTCACGAAGAGATTGATGGATGCATTCAGAGAGTATGTCAAAAAGGCCTGAAAGACTAAAGATTCTCAATCTTGAGATGGTTGTTACAATTATTATCTTAAGTGTAATAATTGTGGCCTTTCTCTTTGCAAGTTCAGAATTTATCAGAAAATACTTTATATTGAATAATAATAGCACTGATACTCTCAGCTACCTGTACATTTCACGATCTATCCTTGTTACCTTTACAGTAGCCTTATGGGCGATCTGGTATATTCTTGTATATCAGAGGTCCTATCAGGAAGAACTTCTAAAATCAGAAGAGAAGTTTCGTGGTATTGTCGAGCATTCATCAGATGCAATTACTGTGGCAACTCCAGATGGGATATGTCTTGAGTGGAACAAAGGTGCAGAGATGATGTATGGGTATAAGAGGGAAGAGGTCATTGGTAGACCATTTATGATAATCCCGGAAGATAAAATCAATGAACTAAAAACTTTGTATGATAAGGTTAAGTCGGGCCAGGCAGTATCAAAACATATTACCAAAAGGATAACAAAAGATGGAAGACTACTGGATGTGCAACTGAGTCTACATCCACTTAAAAATTACAATGGAGACATAATAGGGATAGTAGGTATAGGCAGGGATATCACAAAGGATATCAGGATGTTCAAGGAGATGCAGGAGGCAGAGAAGCTCGCAGGTATTGGAAGACTTGCAGCTGGTATTGCCCATCAGGTAAACACCCCCCTTGGTGCAATATTGCTTACAACCCAGATGTTAATGGAAGAAAGAGAAGAAGATAAAGAGCTATATGATGAGTTGAAATTAATAGAGACAAAGGTCAAATATATAAAAGAGGTGATCAAGAAGCTGATGGAATACACACATGCACCTGCAAGATCAGATGCAAAGATAATTGATCTTAAGGAAGTACTTTACAATATTATGGAATTATTTGAAAAAAGGATCAAACATCTTGGAATAGAAAAAAAGATTGATATAAAAAATGACAACTTGACTATTATTGGCGACAAAAATCAGCTTGAACAGGTTTTTTTCAATATTATTTCAAATGCAATAGATGCGATAGAGGAGGGTGGTGGAAGGTTAGATATAAAGATGTGGAGCACATCAGAAAGGATAATCTGTGAAATTAAGGATACAGGTACAGGGATACCAAAGGATATGATAGACAAAATATTTGAGCCTTTTTTTACCACCAAGGGGGTAGGTAGAGGTACTGGACTTGGACTAAGTGTGTGTTATGGTATAATGAAAAGTATTGGAGGAAAGATTGAGGTGGAATCAGAAAAAGGTAAAGGGAGTCTTTTTAGGTTGATCTTTCCAAAGCAAAAGATTGGAGGTAAGCATGATGAACCCTGAAAAAATTGATAAGAGTCTGATAAAAATTCTTATTGTTGATGATGATCGTGATCTTGGTAATACATGCAAAAAGATGTTTTTAAAGGCGGGTTACAATGCCGAATCGATAGTTGATCCAATGGAAGCACTCAGAATGATAGCAACAGATCCCTCTTACAATGTTGTATTAGCTGACCTTAAGATGCCAGTAATGGATGGGATTGAGCTTTTGAAGGCGGTAAAGAGGATAGATGAAAACATCTTTTTTGTAATCATGACAGGCTATGGTACTATCGAAAACGCAGTGCTTGCCATTAAGGCAGGGTGCTATGACTACATAACCAAACCCTTTGATAAAGATGAGATGCTCACTGTTATAGACAGAATTGCACTAATTGTCACCATGAACAAAAGACTTAAGATGCTTGAGAAAAACGTACCTGAAGAATATGGATTTGATACGATTGTTGGTAGATCACCAAAGATGATAAAGGTTATCGAGCTTGCCAAACTTGCTGCTAAGTATGACCATCCAATCCTGATAAAAGGTGCAACAGGTACGGGGCGTAAACATATTGCAAGAGTAATCCACTATAACTCAAACAGAGAAAATGGTCCTTTTGTAGTATTTAATACAAGATCCATCCCAGAGAGTATGGTCGAAGTGGAACTGTTCGGGTTCAGTCAGGAGCGTTTTGATGGGAAGCTTGAGAAGAAAGAGGGCATGATCAAGGAAGCAGAGGGTGGAACCCTTCTGATCCATGAGGCAAATTTTCTACCAGAACATGTTGCCATCAGGCTTGCTGATGTGTTAAAAAATGGCACCTATAGGCCTCTCGGGAATAGATCTAAAAAACAACCTTTAAAGACTCGAATAATCTTAAGTGTACTTGAAAGAAGCATAAGGGCAAAAAAGATCCCAGAAGAGCTATATTATCAGGCAAACAAGATTGAAATAAATCTGCCAACACTGGCTGAACGTATAGAAGATATACCATTTCTTGTACAACATTTTATAAATCGATTTAATGAAAAATACAGAAGGGTTGTAAGAGGCGTTACCCCTGCCTTTTTGGATAAACTTTTTACACAGAGCTGGGATGGCAATGTGAGACAGCTTGAAAGTATAATTGAGTCTGCCTTTACGATAAATATAACCGAAGAGATAGATGTTACAGATCTACCGGAATATATGAAGGATGAAGCCAAGTCTTCTGTTATGAGCTACAGCACGATGCAGACAATAAGAAATCTCAAAGAGGTGGAAAAAGATATGATCCTTGCAGCCCTTGAAAAGTTTGACTACAATAAATCCAATGTGGCAAAGGCACTTGGAATTTCGAGAACAAAGCTTTATAAAAAGCTAAAAGAGTATGGTTTAGAAGATGGAGACAAATAGTGATCGATACGTACGAAAAAAGTGGTGTAAAGACACTTGATGGCGACAGGGTTTTTTACAATTTTTTGTCTGGGATAAAAAAGACCTTTGAATTTGCAAATGTGTGTTTAGAATTCGGATACTATGCAAACGTCATAGACATTGATGGCAGATTAATTGCTTTAAGCACAGATGGAGTGGGCACCAAACTGTTGGTGGCACAACTGGCAAACAAATATGATACTGTGGCAATAGATTGTGTAGCAATGAATGTAAATGATATTATCTGTGTTGGTGCAACACCTGTATGTCTGCTTGATTATATTGCAGTTCAAAAGATAGATGCTGATATATTCAGTCAGCTTAAAGAGGGCTTTTTAACAGCGTGCAGGGATGCTGAGGTTGCAATAATTGGGGGTGAAACTGCACAGGTGAAGGATATGATAAGGGCATCTGTCGATGGAAAGGGTTTAGATCTTGTTGCAACAGCAGTGGGCCTGGTTGAGGGTAATTTAATAACCACACAGGATATAAAAAAGGATGATGTAGTTATTGGTTTAAGGTCAAATGGATTTCACAGCAACGGCTATTCACTTCTGAGACAGATATTTTTTAAAGAAAACAATTACGATCTCAAATGGACACCTGATGGCTTTTCTGAAACATTAGAAGATATCCTCTTAAAACCAACAAAGATATATGTGCAGGCAATAAAAAGACTTTTTAAAGAAGAAATCCCGATAAAAGGCCTGTTTCATATAACCGGTGATGGGATGTTTAATCTTTTGAGGACAAAAAAAGAGGTAGGTTTTCGATTAGATGGTATAGAAGAGATACCTAAGGAGTTTGAACTTGTAATGAAAATTGGGTCGATAGAGATAGATAAGATGTTCAGGATATTTAATATGGGAATTGGCTTCTGTATTGTGGTTGAGCAGAAATGGGTAGACAGAGTTGTTGATCTTTTATCAGACTTTGATGCTAAAATAATTGGATACTGTTTTGGAGAGAAGAAACGAATAGTTGAAATTCCTGCTTTTGATGTAACCATAGAAAAGGGATGATAGAAAGGTGGGATTCTCAGAGATCCTTCTAATTTTAATAATCGCAGTAATTTTGCTCGGCCCGGAACGTATTCCAGATCTTGCGAGAAAGGTGGGTGCAGTTGTAAGGGAGATAAAAAAGGCTACAGGTGAGATAAAAAAAGCCATTGATTCGATTGATCAGGAGATTAGGGCAGATTCTCTACCACCAGAGGATAAAGAAGATAAATGAAAAAACAGGAAGAAGAGCTCGTTAGAATGACCTTTCTTGAGCACCTCGCTGAGCTCAGAAGACGCATCATCGTTTGGGTAGTCTCGTTTATAATAGCCACTCTGTTTTCCTTTTTTTACAGGGAAAAGCTGTTTAGACTTATCCTCGAACCACTTTATCGTGCGGTGCCGGATTCACAGAAGTTGATGCATTTTACCAATCTTATTGAACCATTTGTTGCTTATATTAAGGTTTCTCTGATCGGTGGAATTGTCCTTTCAGCTCCAATTCTAATATATGAGATCTGGGCATTTGTTGCACCAGGTCTCTATAAAAAAGAACGAATATATGGATATTTTTTATTAATCTTTGGGAGTCTTCTGTTTATTGGTGGTGCACTTTTTGGTTTCTTTGTAGTTTTTCCCTATGGATTTCATTTTCTACTTTCCTTTGCCTCTGAAGATATGCAGCAGATACTGACCGTCCGAGAATACCTTGCTTTCTCAACTAAATTACTTCTTGCCTTTGGAATAGTCTTTGAGCTGCCTCTTTTTGTACTACTTTTAAATCTTGCAGGGATTGTTGAAACAAAGACTCTGAAAAATGCACGTCGTTATGTAATCATTGCATGCTTTGTTGTGGCAGCGGTACTCACGCCTCCTGATGTGGTTACTCAAATCAGCCTTGCACTCCCGCTCATAATCTTATATGAGATCTCTATATGGATAGGTGTTATGTTTGAAAGGATTAAACGTATATATGATTAATTTTTATCAATATCTATTTCAGGATCATATTAAACAGATCTCATTAAGTAGATAACAATATACCTTTCAGTTAAAATT
>CAYSBA010000104.1:0-5629 GCA_964429075.1 uncultured bacterium | reverse complement strand
ATCCTGTACTATGTAAAGAAATGAGGAACGGGTATAGTGTCAAATAGGCGGAGTAAGGCAGAGGCAGAATTTGTAGGTGAAAAAACAATAAAGACTGCGTAGATAATTGAAATTTTTTCTCTTAAAACAACTAAAAAACAAAATAAGAATACAAAAAATTTTATTATCCTAAAGGTTATGTACCTACTTTTTAGGTATGCTTATCTCTTTCTTCCCCCTTCTAACCAATGTGTTACCCATGCTAAGCCCGCTATATCATATAAACTAACTGCTATCTCCAAAGGTTATTTCCCTCCCCTCCTCCTATCCCATCCATACACAGTTCCCAATGTACATACCCGTTTAAGAAGGATGCTTGACAATGTTTAGTTTTTCTCTAAAATTATAGTCAGATTTATGGAGAAGGTTAAAGAAAAAAATAGAATAAGGGAGGTTAAACTGCTTGGCTGCCTGCTCAGGTTTGAGTCTGACAAAGACGATGAATACCTGGACAGGGTTGTTAATAAGGTCAGGGAAAAGGTTGATGAGATCGCCAGACTTTCGGGTGACCTCCCTGTAAACAAATTACTTTTATATGCCCTTTTGAGTCTGGCCGATGAGCATGTTCAATTGTTAGAGGAGAGCAGAATGATGAAACAAGAAATAAAAAATTGGATAAAGAATATAAAATCCCTTCTTAAAGAGTTTCACCTACGAGGATCAAAGATATCATGAAGAAAATTTTTTCCTGCTGGGTCATTGGTGATGTTGATGAAAAAAAAGGAACCAACACTGAACCTATTGGGGCTGTCACTTACCATGGAGAACATGCCCTCGTTAATATATTTAGTCTTAAAAAGAGGGAAGTTCAGAAGTGGTAATATGGCCACCACCTAAGTAATAGGTTCTTTTTTTAATTAACACACCATGACCCGGGGGAGTCTTTATTATCTCCCACATCAACAAAAATAAGATGAAATGATATCCAAACACCATATAAGAAGGGTCATGCTTGAGAAAAGAAAAGCTCTTTCTAAAGAACAGATAGAAAATTTATCAAAGCAGATTGCACTCAATTTCCTTTTCTGTTTTTCAAAAAAGATGCCAGAATATACAGCCAGTTACATTGCCAAGACTGAAGATGGTGAAGTATCGACGTCTATCTTAAACGAAAGACTGCAAAAGATTACAAATGTCTGCATACCAAGGACAGAAAAAGGAACAAAAACCCTAACATTTGTGCTACTTAATGGTGCACGTATTGAAAGAGGTAGATTTGGAATTTTAGAACCTGTTGAGGGCAAAAACATAAAATTAAGTAAAATAGGCTTGTTTATAATCCCTGGCATTGCTTTTGATAAAAGTGGTGCGAGGGTAGGTTATGGGAAAGGATATTATGATCATACTCTTAATAAAGTCGGTCTCTCTACAATAAAGGTTGGAATTTGTTATTCCTTTCAAGTCTCTGTGGAGGATATAAAGGTTGATCGAGGTGACGTGAGGATGGATTTTGTGGTGACAGAGTCAGGTGTTATTGAGTGTTCAAATCAAAAGAATGGAGAAGTAAGATGGAATGGTTAATCTATAGTCTTATTGGTCTGGTAATTGGAATTGTAATAACACTATTTTTTACAATCACAACAGGGAAGGCTTCTATAAAACAGGCAAAAGAGGAGGCAAAGAGGATAATAGATGATGCGAAAAAGGAGTCTGACACAATCAAAAAAAAGGCAGAACTTGATGCAAAAGAGCACGTGCTGAATATAAAGCGGGATTTTGAGAAGGAGATGAAAAAAGAGAGGGAGAAGATTGCCAAACAGGAGGAAAGACTGAATTATCGACAGGAGAGTATTGACAGAAAGAGTATGCTCCTTGATTCAAGGGAAAAGGAATTAAATCGGAAAGAACAACAGGTAGAAAGAGAACTGAAACGAATTGAAGAGATGAGCTCAGAACGAGAGAGATTGTTAAAAGAGGTACAAAAACAGCTTGAGTCTGTATCTGGGTTGACTAGAGAGGAGGCTAAGCGTCAGTTAATAGAGTCAATGAAGGAGGAGGTATTGCACGAGGCGAGTAGGGAGATGAGGGAGATCGTGGAAAATGCAAAGATGAAGGCTGAGGAGGAGGCAAGGAATATCATTGCAACAGCAGTTCAGAGATATGCAGGTGATTATGCAACCGATTACACTGTAACACTGGTACAGCTACCCAACAACTCAATGAAGGGCAGGATCATAGGTCGTGATGGCAGAAACATTAAGACCTTTGAAAGTATTACCGGGGTTGATCTTATAATTGATGATACGCCAGAGGCGGTTATAATCTCAACCTTTGATCCCTTCAGGAGGGAGGTTGCAAAACTTACTCTTGAGATGTTGATAAGTGATGGCAGGATACATCCCGGAAGGATCGAAAAGCTTTATGAAAAGGCAAAGAATGAGATTCAGAAAAAGATAAGAGAGGCAGGTGAACAAGCAATCTTTGATCTTGGAATCAGTCACCTTCATCCAGAATTGGTAAAACTTGTAGGGCTTTTGAAATATCGTACAAGTTATACCCAGAATCAATGGCAACATTCCATAGAGGTTGGCTTTTTGTGTGGTATTATGGCAGCAGAACTTAATCTTGATCAGGATAAGGCAAAAAGGATGGGATTGCTGCATGACATTGGTAAGGCAATAGATCATGAGGTTAATGGTTCACATGCTGTTATATCTGCAAATCTCTGTAAGAAATATGGAGAGGATGATGTGGTGGTAAGGGCAATACATGCCCATCATGAAGATATCAGACCAGAAGGACTTTATGATCATCTGCTGATTGCTGCAGACGCACTATCAGGTGCAAGACCTGGAGCAAGAAAAGAGGTGCTGGAAAAATACATAAAGCGTATTGAAGAGATGGAGAACATTTGTAAAGAATTCAAGGGAGTGAAAAATGCTTATGCCATTCAGGCAGGACGGGAGCTCAGGATAATTGTTCAGAGCGAAGAGGTATCAGAAGATGAGACTTTTGTGCTTGCAAGAGAGATAGCAAAGAAGGTAGAGGAGAATGTATCATATCCCGGGCAGGTAAAGGTAAGTGTTGTAAGGGAAACCAGAGCTATTGAATATGCGAGGTAAAGATGGAAAGATCACAGATCAAAAAGGAGGTTCAAAGACAGATAGAGAAGATTTCAAGAGGTACAACAAACATCATAGATATTGAGGAATTAGAAAAAAAACTAATAGAATCGATTTCCAACAATAGACCACTTATAGTAAAAGCAGGTTTTGATCCTACTGCACCGGATATTCATCTTGGCCACACCGTCCTTTTGAATAAGATGAGGACCTTTCAGGAACTTGGTCACAGGGTAATCTTTTTGATCGGTGATTTTACTGCGATGATAGGTGATCCGACTGGCAAGAAAAAGACAAGGCCTATGTTAAAAAAAGAAGAGGTAAAAGAGAATGCAAGGACCTATATCGATCAAGTATCAAAAATACTGATTAAAGAAAAGATTGAACTTCGTTTTAACAGTGAATGGCTAAGCAGTTTGAATGCCCAAGATATTGCAAGACTTGCATCCTATTATACAGTTGGTAGGATGCTTGAACGAGAGGATTTTAAAAAGAGGTTTAAAGAAAATGAGCCAATAAGTGTGGTTGAATTTCTGTATCCCCTGTTTCAGGCATATGATTCTGTTGCATTGAGGGCAGATATAGAGCTTGGCGGACATGATCAGCTTGTCAATCTGTTAATTGGCCGTGATGTACAGCGATTTTACGATCAATCTCCACAGGTTGTTATTACCGTTCCACTTTTGTTAGGAACAGATGCAAGAGTTATTGATGGAGAACTTGTTGGTAATAAGATGAGCAAATCCCTGGGTAATCATATCGGCATTGATGAAGACCCTGACCAGATGTTCGGGAAAATAATGTCAATCTGCGATGAACTGATGTGGGAATATCTTGAGCTTCTTACCACGATACCGTTATCAGATATAGATAGATGGAAGAAAGAGGTAAAAGAAAATAAATTAAATCCTATTGAGGTAAAGGAGAATCTTGCATTTTATCTTGTAGAGCGGTTTCATAGTAGTGAAAGTGCCAAAAAGGCAAGAGAAAGGTTTCGTAAGGCTTTTAGAGAGCGAGATATACCAGAGGATATCCCACAATTTGTTGCAACATCCAGAAAAGATAGATTGATTGATGTACTCAGAAGGGCAAACCTCGTAACGAGCTCTTCAGAGGCAAGGAGATTGATGAGTCAGGGTGCAATCAGACTAAATGGTGAGCAGGTTGCAGATATTTTTGTCCCTTTAGAGCATGGTGAGTATGTGCTTAAGGTTGGCAAGAGACGCTTTTTAAAGCTAAAGGTCAACTAAATCTATAGAGTCTTACGGTTCAAAGTAACAACCATCACAAACTCCATATTCACAGTCGTCACTTTGACACCAGCTGTCGCTTTCACAAGATTCGCTGCTTTTGAGTTTGTCTGAACATGTCCCGGTATCTGTATTGCCGGTTATCATGCAGAAGAGACCATCCTGACACTGGCCGTCGTATTCACAGTCTTGTCCTTTTGATCTTTTCTTCTCACAGATGGCGTTATTGCAGAAGTCACCAGATTCACACTCATTGTCAGACCCACAACTTCCGCCTGTTGGTACTGCATCCTCGCAGGTGCTGTTTCCATTATCGTCCATTTTACATACGAGACCCTCTTTGCAGTCTTCATTATCTGTGCATTCATCACCCTTTTGGGCAGGTTGAATACATATTCCATTCCATATATCACAGGTTAACCCCTCTTTGCAGTCTGACTTATCGCTGCATTCATCACCAATGTCTCCTTTTGGCTTTTCAGAAAGAGGTCTGCATGTCTCATTGTCAGAGCAATAAAGGTTCATCAAACAGCCACCATCTTTTACAGCCTTATCGCAGTGTTCATCAAGACCATGTCCAAGATCACACTTGCCATCCCTGCATATGTATCCACCAAAACAGTCGAGGTCATTATCACATGTATCACCAAGCTCTCCAAGCCTCTTACAAACTCCTTGATCACTACATGTGTACAGGCCTACAAAGAACCATCCTGCATCACAGTAATCATAGCATGAAGCTCCGTCTAAAGGGCTGCAAATCTGATCTAAATCACACAAAAGACCCGCTTCACAATAGGAATCCTGACAACTTTCACCACTTTGAGCAAGTTGTTTACAGGTCCCTGAGTTATAGTCACAGAATAGATGCTCATTACAATGTGAATCATCGCTACATTCATCACCCTCACCACCTTTTGGTTTACAGACTCCGTTTATACAGGCATCGCTCTTACATTGTTCGTCATCGGTACATGATTCATCATTATCAAGCTTTGCTGAACATAGACCGTTATCATCACAGAACAAACCTTCGTCACATTCATCAGTGGTACGACACTCTTCGCCTTCTTGAAATGGAAACCTCCTACAAACTCCAGGACACTGATCTTTGTAATAACATATCATGTCATCGCCGCATTCAAATAGATTACATTCATCACCCTCTTTGAGACTTCCTTTTGTAAATTTGTTACACGGCTCAAAGATACTGCTGTCAAGATTACTACTGTCTCCATAGATAAGATCGTAGCAGCTTGTGGAATTAATGGTCTTCAT
>CAYSBA010000103.1:4945-5635 GCA_964429075.1 uncultured bacterium | reverse complement strand
CTAAAAGAGATTGATGAAGAAATCTTGATACTGTCGGTAAAAGACAGACAGATAGAAAAGACTATCAAGAACCTAAAAAAAAGAGGATTGTTGAATCGTATTAAAATAATCGCACACACCTCAGGTGCACTATCCTATCATATACTACCAGAAGATAAGTATCGTGCATCAATACATTTTCCCTTTTCTTTTAGAAACTTCCCACAAAAAGGGTTATTAAAAGGCAGGTTTGCTGTTGTCTCAGGTGATCCTGTTGCAGTTGATATCTTGAAGAGTCATTTAGAAAAGGCTGATATAAAAGTCATAATACCCGATTCCTTTGATCCTGTTGGGTATCATTGTAGTTGCGTAATCTTGTCGAATCTTATATGGAGTATCCTGATCCTTGGTAACAGATGTCTTCAAAGATCGGGGATTTCAGATAATAATAGCTTCGATATAATAGATCAACTTATAGAAAGTGCTGTATACAACTTTAAGATAAATGCTGGTGATCTAAAAGGATTTACTGGACCACTTGTAAGGGGTGACTACCAAACAATTGAGTCGCACACTAAATGGATGAAAAAAAATCTAAAAAAGGCTGATCTTGATTTATACAATATGCTCTTGAAAAATCTAAAAGACATACTTAAAGATCACCAACTGGAGGTAAGAAATGAATCTTGATATATTGTTCAGGGGAGACAG
>CAYSBA010000103.1:0-4935 GCA_964429075.1 uncultured bacterium | reverse complement strand
ATAATCTCTGTTATATTTATTAAACTCTTTTCAAGATATATCTTAAAAAGACTCAAAAAGGTTGCAGAAAAGACAGAAACAGATATCGATGATTTTATAATAGATTCAATTCAACATTATGGAATACCTCTTGCCTATTTTGGCGCATTTTATGTGATCCTTGCAAAGACTGTAACACAAACTGTTTTAAGTGGTGTAAAGGACCTTATTCGAGGAGCGGGTGTAATCATACTTGCAATTGTTGGTGTAAAGTTCCTGAGCGGACTTCTAATTTTTCTCCTCAAACGAAAATGGCATGATCGTACTGAAGAGGAAAAGGAAAGACACATAAAATTGATAGAGCCTGTAATTAAGGTAGTCTTATGGACCATAGGGATTATCTTTATTCTTGACAATCTCGGCCTTGAAATATCAAGCGTTGTAACTGGCCTTGGTATAGGTGGTGTTGCAATGGCACTTGCATCACAGGCTATCCTGGGTGATCTTTTTAGCTATTTTGCAATACTCTTTGATAGACCCTTCGAGATAGGCGATTTTATTGTGGTTGGTGATTATAAAGGAACAGTAGAACATATTGGTATAAAGACGACAAGAATAAGAAGTCTTATGGGTGAAGAACTTATCCTGTCTAATTCGGATCTCACCTCCTCAAGGATCAGAAACTATAAGAGAATGAGATCAAGACGTGGACTTTTTACAATAGGTGTAACCTACGATACTCCACAGGAGAAATTAGAGAAGATCCCATCAATTATCAAAGATATAATCGAAAGTACACCAAAGACTATCTTTGATAGAGTTCATTTTACCTCATTTGGAGATTTCAGTCTTAACTATGAGATCTCCTTTTATGTAGATGACCCAGATTATAAACAATATATGGATACTGTTCAGAAGATAAACTTCAAAATCATTCAAACCTTCAGACAGGAAGGTATTGAATTTGCCTTTCCATCACAGACTATATACCTTGTAAAAGATTAAACTCAATTTTTGCCCATTTTTTTGACCCCCCTCACTGATGTAGTATTATGTAGGATAAAAGACTACATCAAACTGGAGGGTAATATGAAAAATTTATCATTTCAAAAGATACTTAGAATTTCATTCATATTAAGATTATTGTTATTCTTTGTAATTACAGCCTCTGCATCTGCAAAGGATACGTTCAACAGCCCTGTTCTGTATCAAGACCTTTCAAGACAGGACAACTCCCATAAGATTGTAAAAGATACAGAAATAATACGCTATGTGAACATGAATTCTTCACAACAACTAAAAAATGAAAAAGATCAGAAGGACTTTATTCAATTTTTAACCCTTCTCGATAACTCTGATATTTAAACAATTTCAGGGTAATATAGGTGAAAAAAATCCGGGTACCATAATCTCTGTAAGGGCAGCAAGGGCAAGTAGGGCACCAATTGGTGCAAGAAAAGAAAGAAGTTCACCTTTTCTGCTCTCAATATTACCACCAGCCCACACCCCTGTAATCATCATCAAAATACCACATATAAGAAGTATATATTTAATCAACTATGCCCTCCACAAACCAATAATCCATGCTGCATAAAATAGAAAAAAGCTTGAACCAAAGAAGATTGCTACCCGATTATCTAATCTCCTGCCCCTGAAGGCCTTCAGAATAAACATAATCACCGATGCTACCCAGCCTATAAAACCTATCTCCAGAATAATGACCCAGAAAAGGGATGGATCGAGGTCACGCTTTAGAATCAAAAGTGATTTAAATTTGAGCTCTGTCTTGTTTGTTATACCCCATCGTATCTTTTCCCACTCAGTTTCTGCAACAAGATCTGATATCCTGTCGTCGCATTTTTTTATTATGTCTCTGTGAGGCATATAAAAACTTCTTGTCGAGTAGATTGCACCCCTTATGATCCTGTATACCTCAAGGGCATCCTTTAGCTTCTTCTTTTTCTCAAACTCTTCCGCTATCTTAAATGCCTCATCAATTGCCTTTTTTTCGTAAGGATTAAAGAGTGGTAAATGCCACTTGATTGCATAACTGAAATGTAAGACAGCCTCATCAGGATCATCCTTTATGTATCTAAGCCCGGTTTTGTATTCTGAATAACTACCATAAAGCACCCTTCCTACGATGATCAATACAACCAGAGCTATATAGAATGTAATCTCAATAACCTTCATAGTAAAATTATATGAGGTCTCTCAGTACCTTTTGCAGTATTCCTCCGTTTTTATAGTATTCTATCTCAACATCTGAATCAAGACGCACCTTCACTTCAAAAGACTTTTCAACATTATTATCAGATAGTATAACCTTTAACCTTTTACCAGGGTAAAGGCCCTCTTTTATCCCTTCAATAGAAATTGATTCTTTACCTGTTATGCCAAGATTAGACCAGCTCTGACCATCAACAAATTCAAGAGGAAGAACTCCCATCCCAACAAGGTTTGAACGATGGATCCTCTCAAAGCTCTCTGCAATAACAGCCTTTACACCAAGAAGTGCTGTCCCCTTTGCTGCCCAATCCCTTGATGAACCGGTACCATACTCTTTGCCTGCCATGACAACAAGAGGGGTATGCTCTTTTGCATATCGCATAGCTGCATCATAAACGCTCATAATCTCACCAGATGGAACATGTATTGTCCATCCGCCCTCTCTACCATCATCAAACATCCTATTCTTAATACGCACATTTGCAAAGGTACCCCTCATCATGACCTCATGATTTCCTCTCCTTGACCCGAAAGTGTTAAAATTCTCTTTTGAAATACCTCGATCGATCAGATATCTACCTGCAGGACCATCTTCTGGAATGGACCCAGCAGGTGAGATATGGTCGGTTGTTACAGAATCACCCAGCAACATAAGGATCCGTGCATCTTTAATATCTTCTGGCTCTTTTACTTCCTTTGTTATTCCTATAAAGAACGGTGGTTCCTGTATATATGTTGAGTTTTTATCCCAGTCGTATAATTCTCCTTCGGCCACATCAAGTGCTCTCCAGTTTTCATCTCCATCCATTACCCTACTATATTGCCTCTCATAAGTAGAAGAGAAGATAGATCTTCTTGCAATTTCATCTATCTCATCCTGTGTAGGCCAGATATCTCTTAGATAAACAGGCTTACCATCTTTATTTATACCAAGTGGCTCTTTTTCAAAATCGATATCTATCCTTCCGGCTATTGCAAATGCAACAACAAGAGGTGGTGAAGCAAGATAATTACCTCTGATAAGAGGATGTATCCTTGCTTCAAAATTTCTGTTTCCAGAAAGTACAGATGTAACAATTAGATTCTCATTCACAATTGCATCTGCCACCTCATAAGGCAGTGGTCCTGCATTCCCTATACAGGTGGTACAACCAAAACCTACAACATGAAACCCGAGTTTCTCAAGATATGGTAGCAGGCCAGAATCTTTCAGATATTCTGGTACTACTCTTGAACCTGGTGCAAACGAGGTCTTTACATAGGGTTTAACCGTAAGACCCCTCTCTACAGCCTTTTTGGCAAGAAGACCTGCTCCTATCAAAACAGATGGATTTGAGGTGTTTGTGCAACTTGTTATGGCAGCTATTACAACAGCACCATCTTTAAGCTCTGTTTCCGCATCTTTTATCTTTATCTTTTTCGATCTTC
The DNA here is from genome assembly GCA_964429075.1 of uncultured bacterium. GTDB lineage: Bacteria > CAYSBA01 > CAYSBA01 > CAYSBA01 > CAYSBA01 > CAYSBA01. The sequence continues at coordinate 1,299 of CAYSBA010000103.1, read as the reverse complement.
TGCCCTCTCTTTTGAGATTGTGTGACATCTCTTTAAGGGTAGATTCAAAAGAACTCTTAATCTCCCCAAGATCAATTCTATCTTGTGGTCTTTTTGGGCCTGCAAGGGATGGTTTTACATCAGCCATATCAAGCTCAATAACGGCTGTATATTCAGGATCTGTACTATCTTGTTGTCTGAGAAGACCCTGTCTCTCGGTATATTCAGCCACAAGCTCTGCAACCTTTTCTCTTGCTGTGTTTTTGAGAAAATCTATAGTCACCCTATCTGTAGGGAAGAAACCCATTGTGGCACCATATTCGGGTGCCATGTTTGCCAAGGTTGCCCTGTTGGGTAATGTCAGGCTGGCAACTCCAGGCCCAAAAAATTCTACAAATTTACCCACTACGCCATGTTTTCTCAACATCTGTGTAACAGTTAAAACAAGATCTGTAGCTGTGACGCCCTCTCTTAGTTTGCCAGATAACTTAAAACCTACTACATCCGGTATGAGCATATAATATGGCTGACCAAGGGTAACAGCCTCTGCTTCAATTCCACCAACACCCCACCCCATTACAGATATGCCATTTATCATTGTCGTATGAGAATCTGTGCCAACAAGGGTATCTGGATATGCATATAAATTCCCATCTATCTCTGCCTCAATTACTACCTTAGATAGATATTCAAGATTAACCTGGTGTATTATACCTGTACCGGGCGGAACGACCCTGAAATTTTTAAAACTCTTCTGTGCCCATTTTAAAAGCCTGTATCTTTCACTGTTTCTCTCAAACTCCTTTTTCATATTCTTCTTAAGAGCATCCGGTACACCGTAATAATCTACCTGAACTGAATGATCAATGATAAGATCAACATGTACAATTGGGTTAATTACAGAAGGATCAGATCCCATCCTTGCTACTGCAGAACGCATTGCTGCAAGGTCCACTACACCAGGCACACCAGTAAAATCCTGCATAATAACCCTTGCAGGCATAAAAGGTATCTCTTTTTTACCAGCCGTCTCTGGCCACTGGAGCAAAGATTCTATATGTTCCTTTTTTACATGACCATTCCCGAGGTTCCGAATAAGATTTTCAAGCAAGATTCTAATAGAATATGGCAGTCTATCAACGTTTTTGAATCCACAGATGTCAAAATAGTTATATCTTTTTCCATCTATTTCAAAAGACTTTAGATAATCTTGTTTTGTCATCTCTATTCCTCCTTGATCGTTTGCGGTCTTACTTAATAGCCTTAAAAACAGGATTGGTCAAATCCTTATAAGCTGTTGTATAAATAGATCAACTTTAT
>CAYSBA010000102.1:0-5818 GCA_964429075.1 uncultured bacterium | reverse complement strand
GTCACAACAACCTTGGTAATTACAGGGTAATTGCAGTGGCTAAAAGGCCAGATTTTCCACATGAATATCACTTTGATAAGGCCGGACTTTCCTGTGATGATTGTCATGATCTTACGAAACATCCATCAAAGATAGATACCTCTTCAGATTTCTGTGTAAATTGTCATCACGAAGAATACTCAGATTGTACAAGATGTCATAAAAGAGAGTCAGACTTTCTAAAAGGTAGATTTATCTATGATAATATCTCTATTGAAAAGGACCCATCCCCCATGCTGAACATAGGTTGTAGGGGTTGTCATGGAGATCAAATAGGGGGAAATACCCTGAAAGATGTAACTGTCCGCTGTGTAGAGTGTCACGACGATTCCATGAAGAAGATCCTGAATGAGTGGCTTGCTGAAAAAAGGGGTTATATAAAGCAACTAAAGAATCTCAATAACACAAATAAGGACCTTGTGAAACTACTTGAAGGTATGTCAATCGCTCACAATAAAGATCTGTTTGATAGTATTGTTAAAAAGGTTTTACCATATAGAAAGGGAGATTAGGATTCTGGATTTAAAAAATCATCTTTATAACCCTCTACCAGAAATATTGTCCTCTCACATATGTTGGTTGCCCTATCGGCAATCCTCTCTAAATTATGAGCTACCCAAATAAGATAGGTAGATCGCGTTATTATCTTTGGGTCCTCCATCATAAATGTAATAAGTTCTCTCAATATCTGATGATAAAGCTGGTCAATCTTATCATCCATTTTCCATGTGGACTTTGCAAGGGTCACATCCTGCATGACAAAGGCCTTCAGGCTGTTTTTTATCATCTCAATAGATAATTCTGACATGTTAGGTATATCTATTAAAGGCTTGACATGTGGTTGATTGTCCCACCTTACTACAATCCTCGATATACCTTCTGCATAATCTGCTATCCTTTCCAGTTCTACAGAGATAATAAAACATGCAATCAATTCTCTAAGCTCTCTGGCAACCGGTTGTTGTGTTGCCATTGTATAGATTATTGTTTCTTCAATCTTTCGTTGTTTTTCATTTATAAGTGAATCGTTGTTAATGATTTGTTGGGCCAGAGAGACATCTTTTTTGCGTAGTGCCTTTATTGATTCGTCTATTGCAGTTATCACCATGTCTCCTAAATTAACCAGCTCCTTTTTTATGTTGTTTAATCTTTCTTCGTAGCTGTTTCTCATCTTAATCTCCTTATCCCAATTTTCCACTGATATATCTTTCTGTAAGCTCCTTCTCCGGGTTTGTAAATATCTTTTCTGTCTCTCCAAACTCAATGAGTTTTCCCATGTAAAGAAACCCTGTATAATCGGATATCCTCGCAGCCTGCTGCATATTATGAGTTACAATAATGATGGTGTATTTATCTTTCAGCCTAACAAGCAGATCCTCAATCCTGAATGTACTTATAGGATCAAGGGCTGAACAAGGTTCATCAAGCATCAATACTTCCGGCTCAACAGCCAGTGCCCGTGCAATACACAATCGCTGCTGCTGTCCTCCTGAGAGTTTCATTGCACTGTCAAACAGTCTATCCTTAACCTCATCCCAGAGCCCACTTAATTTAAGTGACCTTTCTACAATTTCGTTGAGCTGTGTCTTTTTCTTAATCCCGGCTATGCGTGGTCCATAGGCTACATTATCATAGATTGTCTTAGGAAAGGGGTTGGGCCTTTGAAAGACCATCCCTATCCGTTTTCTGAGTTCAACAGGGTCTATTTCATCTGTAAGAATATTCACATTGTCAAGCAGGATACGCCCGCTGATTTTTACATCTGGCAGTAAATCGTTCAACCTGTTTATGCATCTTAAAAGGCTTGATTTCCCACATCCAGATGGGCCTATTATTGCACTTATACTATTTGTGTGAAAACCTATAGTTATGTCATGTAATATTTGTTTATTACCATAATATAGAAAAAGATTTTCTACCTCTATCTTTGTCATTAACTACCTCCTGATGTCATCTTTGTCCTTATAACAATAGCAAGGATATTAAGTATAGATACAAAAAAGAGAAGGACAAGCGCAGTACCATATGCAACAGGAAGTGCCTTTTCAATATTCTGATGCTGGGTACTCAGTATGTAAAGATGATAGGGGAGGGCCATAAATTGATCAAACAAAGACCCCGGAAGTTTTGGGAGGTAAAAGGCTACACCTGTAAACAATATTGGTGCTGTCTCACCTGCAGCCCTTGATAGACCAAGGATAATCCCTGTAGTTATACCAGGCAGTGCATACGGCAATATGACACTCCTTATACACTGTAATCTGTTTGCTCCAAGTGCATAGGCACCAAGCTTTAAATCCAAAGGAACAGAAACAAGTGCCTCCTCTGTTGCAGATACAATCCATGGAAGGGTCATCAGACCGAGGGTAAGGCCAGAAGCGAGTATTGAGCTACCAAATCCAAACCCATCAACAAAAAGGGCAACCCCAAATAGACCATATACTATAGATGGTACCGATGCAAGATTACGAAGGCTTGCCCTAACAAGTCTTATAAATAAGGTATCCTTCGAGTATTCAATAAGAAAGATTGCACACATTATCCCTATTGGTGTAGCAAAAATTGCGGTGGTAAGAGTCACATAGACCGTCCCGACAATAGGAGCAAAGATGCCACCTTCTATCATAGAATTTCTTGGATTTTCAAATAAAAAATCAAGGTCTATTACACCAATTCCATGATAAAAAATATATCCAATAAAAAATAGGAATCCAAAAAGTACGACTATAATTGAGAAATAGATATAAAGGATACCAATTCTATCGAACAACCTTCTTTTCATTTTATCTTGATCATCCTTTTTTTAATACCTTCTGCAGAAAGATTTATGATTAATGAGAAGATAAATAGGATCAGACCTATTAAAAAGAGGCTGTGGTAGTGTGTCGTACCACTCGCAACCTCTCCAAGCTCCATTGCGATTGTCGCTGTCATGGTCTGGACAGGATCAAAGATTGAATGTGGCATGGAAGAGGCATTCCCTGCGACCATAAGGACTGTCATCGTCTCACCCATCGCCCTGCCAAATCCTAATAAGATAGCAGATATTATTCCCGGCATCGACGCAGGCACAACAACATAGACAATGGTTTCCCATTTTGTTGCACCAAGGGCTAATGATGCCTCTCTATATGAATGTGGTAATGATGATATTATATCTTCAGATATACTGATAATTGTAGGAAGTGCCATAAAAGCAAGAAGAATAGAACCATTTAAAGCACATAACCCACTCTTTATTTTAAAGATCTGTACTAATATGGGACCTATAACAACGATACCAAAAAAACCAAGCATTACAGAGGGGATACCTGCAATAAGCTCAACTATTGTCTTGAGTATTCTCTTTATCTTTTCTGGAGCAACCTCTGATATAAAGATAGAGGATCCTATGCCTACTGGAACAGCTATAAGCATTGAGATAGATGTGACCATGAAGGTGGATACAATCATTGGTAAAATACCATAGGATGGCCTTCCATAGGCCTCAGGATTCCAGATCTTATCTTGAATAAATCTCAGAGGGCTTATATCTACAAAGGTCTTTATACCTTTAAAGAAAAGTAAAAAGGATATTCCAAAAAGCACAAGTACCACAAATGTGGCACTTGTGCCTGAGATAAACCTGAATAAAGTTTCCTGACTTATGGATCTTGATGATTTCATTTGAATGAAGCTTTTAACTTAAGCCCTGTTATATTATAGTCTTTCCAGTAGGTATCCTTTTTTGTACTCTGCCTCATATAAAAGACAGATACTACAAATGGTCCTGCAATGTGAGTGGATATCCCTACATACAACCTGTTTCTGCTCAAGCCCTCATTATCCTTTGGAGTGTAAAAGATCTCGTCTTTTATAAATGGTTTCAATTTAACCCTTGATATTTTCAGTGGTACAGATAAAGAAAGCTTGTATCTTAATCTTAATTCGTTATCAGAGCCATGTTTGAACCTGTACTCAACTCTTAGCCTATTGTGTATCCTGACTGTAAATTTTTTGAATTTCAGGTTAAGGTCTATGTGTGGCCTGTTTTCCTCCTTCCATGTGCCTTGCTTTGTTTCATATATCTGCCTGTAAAAAAGGGCCAGATTTATCCAGTCTGTGATCCTGTAATCTACTCCAAGATCGGTATGATAATAGTAGAGATGTCGCCAGCTATCTGCCATTCTGAACTCTTCTTCGATCTTTAAGGTAGTCTCTTTTCCTATCTTCCCCTTTATGACCTCTGTGTTCCAGAACTGTGAGTCTTCGTCCTGATGAGAAAAGGCTACTGATGGAACCAGAAGAATTAGAAAAATCAATGCCTTTTTAAGTTGCATAACTTCCTCCATTTATTGGTTTATGATTTTTACCTTTTTTAAGGTTTCGTTATTTTGTCTCATATCTTCTGAAGTTGGTAAAAAGAAACCAATCTTATTTATAATCTCATGTGCCTGTGCTGATAGCGAAAATTTTATAAAATAAATAACCTCTTTTGACGTGTTTTTTTCTATGTATTGAAAAAGAGGTCTTGTAAGTGGATATTTGCCACTATTTACAGCTGCTGTATCAAAAGGAGAAAATCCAGAATCTTTATCAGATATCTTAATTTTGATTGCCTTCACACCCTCTATAGGCCTTCCGTCATCCTTTCTTATATAGCCAATACCTACATAGCCAATACCTGCTTTATCTCTCTTTATTGCCTCTACTATCTGACTGTTACCATTCATTGATTTCATAGTGGTGGAGTACTCTCCCTTTACCACATGCTCACGAAAATATACGTATGTCCCAGATGCATTTGTCCTACCGTATAGAGATATAGGAAGGTCCGGCCCGCCCACCTCTTTATAATTTTTGATCTCACCTCTGTAGATCTTTCCAATATCTCTCAATGTAAGACTATCAACTGGAAGATCTTTATTTACAATTACAGACAACCCGTCTCGTGCAATTATGAACTGAAGCAAACTCCGTCCCTTTTTTTGTGCCAGCTTGAGTTCTTTTTCTTTAATACTCCTCGAGGCATCTGCAATATCTGTCTTTCCATCTACTATCGCTGCTATTCCAACACCACTACCCCCACCAGTTACAGATATGGCCTTATCTGGATATATTTTCATGTATTTCTCAGATAATGCCTGAACAAGGTTTAACAGTGTATCTGAACCCTTTATCTGTACCATCTTGACTGACTTTTTGTGTGTGCAACCCCAGATAATAAAGATCATCGCAATGGTTGCTAAAAATGTCTTCTTCATAATCGTCCTCCTATTAAGATTTGTGGAATATAGCACCGCTGTGTTAAGGGAGAATAAAGGCTATGTTAAGATTCTGTTAAGAGTGGTATATATACACTGAAGGTTGTCCCTATTTTTGGCTTGCTTTCTACCTCAATCCTTCCATTATGGACAAGTACAATGTGCTTTACAATCGATAGTCCGAGGCCTGTGCCACCAAGTTTCCGTGATCTTGATTTATCGACTCTGTAAAATCTTTCAAAGATTCTATCCAAATGCTCCTTTGGTATACCAATACCACTGTCTCTTATCTTGACAAGCGCGAAGGAGTCGCTCCTTCTACACTCGATCTCAACAAACCCTTCCTCTGTATACTTTATGGCATTGTCAAGAAGATTAATAAATAGTTGTTCAAGCTTGAATTTATCACCATAAATCATAAGTGGAGAAACCTTACTAACAAAGTTTAACTTGATACCTTTTTCTGTTGCCTTCTGTTCATATATTTTTAAAATTGAAGTGATTACGCCAATAAGATCTACTTTATCCATCTTAAA
>CAYSBA010000101.1:5025-5845 GCA_964429075.1 uncultured bacterium | reverse complement strand
GTCCTGAACAATGCAATAAAGTCCTTTTCACTTGATTACTATCTAGAAAAATATAAAGGATACAGGACCTATCCTGTTTTGACGAGTGTGGATGACTACGGATTTGATCCCGATTTTTTTCAAAAGATATGGCCTTTTCTGGTCTTTTTTTATGAGAAGTATTTCAGGGTCAGGACTACAGGGATCGGAAATATACCCTCAAAAGGACCTGCCATATTGGTAGCTAACCACTCAGGGATGTTGCCCTGGGATGGTGCAATGCTTATAGTTGCACTTAAGAAAGATCATCCAGCCCATAGAGATCTCAGACCACTTGCAGAAAATTTTGCATTCTATTTCCCCTTTCTCGGGACCTTCCTCAACAGAATTGGGTGTGTTAGGGCCTGTCAGGAGAATGCAAAAAGATTACTCGAAGAGGGAAATATAATTTGTGTCTTTCCTGAAGGCACAAAAGGGATTGGTAAATCTTTTAAAGATAGATACCGGTTACAGAGGTTTGGTAGAGGTGGGGTTATAAAACTAGCAATGACAACTGGTGCACCTATCATACCCACAGCAATTGTTGGGGCTGAAGAGATCCATCCAGTATTGTATAAAATACAGTGGTTATCGCGGGCCCTCAAAATACCATACTTCCCGGTTACTCCGACATTCCCATTTCTCGGTCCTTTTGGACTATTACCACTCCCTACAAAATGGTATATAGACTTTGAGAGACCTATGTGGATCGAAAAAAAGGAGGGAGAAAACAAAGACCTTGTAGTAAGTAGATTAAATGAGGAGTTGAGGTTAAAGATTCAACATATGCTTGATATAAGAC
>CAYSBA010000101.1:2481-5015 GCA_964429075.1 uncultured bacterium | reverse complement strand
GACTTAAACAAAGAGGGAGCATCTTTACAGGATGAACATAAACATAAAAGAGTTTGTAAGTAGTGTCTTAAAAAGAGAGGCAGGAGCAATCCTGAGATTGTCAGAGAGGATCGGTCAGAGTTTCGAAGATGCAGTTAATCTTATTCTTTGTTGTGAGGGGAGGGTGATTGTATCTGGTATGGGGAAGGCAGGCCTTGTTGCCAGAAAGATATCTGCCACCTTTTCAAGTACCGGGACACCATCTTTTTATCTGCATCCTGCAGAGGCGATACATGGTGATCTTGGTATGGTTACCAAACAGGATTGTGTAATTATTCTGTCGAAAAGTGGGGAAACCTATGAGGTTCTCTCAATGATAGATGGACTTAAGAGTATTGGTACAAAGATTGTTGCCATAACGCAGAATCCAGATTCTTCACTTGCAAGGTTTAGTGACTGCACAATTGACATCGGTGATAATGATGAGGTCTGTCCAATGGGGCTTGCACCAACGACAAGTACAACGGTTATGCTTGCGTGCGGAGATGCACTCGCGATGGCAGTACTTTCTCTAAAGGGCTTTAATGCTGAGGATTTTGCACGATTTCATCCAGGTGGCGCAATAGGTAAGCGTTTAATGCGTGTGGAAACCATCATGAGAAGGGACGAGAGGAATCCGATTGTTAAGATTGGAACTCCACTTCGTGATGTTATAGTGACCATGACCGAGACCCCTGGAAGGCCAGGTGCTGCTCAGATCATCGATAGTGATGGCAGACTTGTGGGGATATTTACAGATGGTGATCTTAGACGGCTTTGTAAAGAGGACCGACTCGATCTTGATACCCCGATTGAAAAGGTGATGTGTCACACACCAAAAACTGTTACCTTAAATACACTGCTTGGAGAGTGTATAGCTCTTTTTAAGAAATATAAAATTGATCAGATCTCAGTAGTGGATGATCAAAACAGACCTGTGGGTTTGCTTGATGTTCAGGATGTAGTAAACCTTAGAGCCTAATTGATATGATAGAACAGACAATCTGCGATATATGTAAGAGGTTGTATGAAAGGGGTTTGATTGCCGGTACAGATGGCAATGTGAGTATCAGGTTAAATGATACAATGTATATAACCCCATCTGGCATTAATAAAGGTTTTTTAAAACCTGATCAGATAATCAGAATGGACATTTCGAATTCGGAGGTGATTTCTGGAGATCTACCCCCATCATCAGAATCTGGGATGCACATAGAGGTCTATAAAAACAGAAAAGATGTAGGTGCAGTTATACATTCCCATCCTCCATTTTTAATCGGTGTGGTTGATAAAAGTTCATCAATAGATAAGGTTATTATGCCAGAGGTAATGCTAAAGCTGAAAAGAGGTCCGGGATATATTGATTATGTTATGCCTGGTACTGTTGATCTGGCACGGAGGGTTGGAGAAAAGGTTCAGGATACCGATCTTGTAATTCTGGGCGATCATGGTGTTGTGGTTGTAGGACCTGATCTGGAATACTGCTTTGACATAACAGATTCCATGGAGCATTGTGCGAGGATCTTTCTTGCAAGAAGACTTTCTAAATAAAGATGATGTAGGGTTGAGTGTATCTGCGGTTGCTGATCTCGTTAAATCGACCATAGAGGCTATAACAATAGATCCAATAATCGTAAGGGGGGAGATAAGTAAATTCCACAAACACAAAAGCGGACACGTGTATATCGATCTTGTAGACGAATTTGCATTGTTGAAGGTTGTTATGTTCAGATCATATACCATGTGGCTTGATCCATCAGTAAAAGAGGGGATAGAGGTACTGGTTGAGGGGAGGCTTACAACATACCCAAAACGTTCTGAATACCAGTTGAGGGCTGAGAGGATTGTGCCATTAAAAGAAGGCCTTTTAAAGGCAAGATTTGAGCTGCTGAAAAAGAAGCTGGAGAAGGAAGGGCTATTTGACGAATCAAGAAAGAGGTTACTTCCATTCTTTCCAGAAAAGCTGGGCGTTGTTACATCTGATCGTGGTGCAGCAATCGGAGATATGTTGAAGATATTAAAACATAGGATGCCCTCTATTGAGATATATCTATACCCAGTAAATGTTCAGGGAAGACATGCGGCAAATCAGATTGTTAGGGGTATAAACTTCTTTAATGAGAAACTGAGGGTTGATGTTTTGATTGTTGGCAGGGGTGGTGGGTCTCCTGACGATCTTGCACCTTTTAACGAAGAGGCTGTAGCAAGGGCTATCTACGCATCTACAATTCCTGTAGTTAGTGCAGTGGGTCATGAGAGGGATGTAGTTATTTCAGACCTTGTTGCTGATGTCAGGGCCCCAACACCTACTGCAGCTGCACAAATTGTTGTACCTGATAGATTTGAACTTATGGAAAGACTCATGGATCATGTCCAGAGCTGGAAACTACAGATTGGCTATCTTTTATCACAGTATATCGATACGCTCAGCAATCTGAAGAAGGACCTTTTAAGATTCCCTTCTCGTATTGAAGATGAGATACAGAGACTCGATGAAATTTACACCCTATTAAACC
>CAYSBA010000101.1:0-2471 GCA_964429075.1 uncultured bacterium | reverse complement strand
CTATTAAACAACCTTATAAAAAATTTCCTTGAAATCGAAAGATTCAGATTAAAGGATTTAAGATCAAAACTCCTTGTAGAAGGGCCCTATAAACAGTTGAAACAGGCACAAGATGAACTTTTATCCATGTATCAGATGTTAAGGTTAATAATCCATGAGAGGTACCATACAGAAGAGGATAGGCTTTTGAATTATTTTCATTTCTTAAAGTCCTTCCCACTAAAAGGTATTTTGACTGAAAAGAAGAATCAGGTAAATGAATTCAAAAACAGACTAACAGTTAGCCTTTTGAACAGAATTAACAGTAAACGTGAAATCTTGATTTCTGCAAAAAATACACTTATTCTGGTAAGTCCTGAGATGACTTTAAGAAGGGGTTATACAATTGTAAGAGACAGGTATGGCAGGGTTATAGATGGGATATACAGAATTAAAGAGAATATGAATCTGGACATAGAATTCAAAGATGGATATGCCGATTGTATTGTCAAAAATGTTAATGAAAAAGATGGTAAGATTTAGCTCTTTTATTTTAGTTACATGGCTTGGTATTTTTTTTTATTACCCTGAACCTGCTGCACGGGCTCTTGTAACAGATTTTTCAGAACTATATTCTCAGCGTGTCATTGTTCATGGTGGTAGATTTTACATTACAGTTGGTTACAGGATTGATGATAATCTGCTTGATTTAGTCTGCAGTGGTAAGATCATTATTTATACAAACTCTGGCAAAAAGATATTAGATTGTGGGGTTTCAAAGATTATTCATGCCTATCTGAAAAGTAGTAAAAAAGGCAGGTATTCATACTATCCATTAATTGCTAAGACAGGACCTGGAAACTCACCAGATGAGTTGTCTATTACTATAAAGAAACTAAAAAGAGAAGGACTTGCTGTCAAAATATATCAGACAGGGACTGTATTTGGTACAGCCGGAAATATTGTTGATACAACAAGAAGGTATATTCTTTTAAATGGTCCTGGTAAAAGATCATGGGCAGTCCAAAAAGAGAGATGGCTCATGCAAAAGGGATTCAAAAAAAGAGGGGTACTTAAACTTTTGACACAGTTACCTGAGGCTGAAGTGGTTATTGATTCTGGTGATATAAAGATAGAAAAAAGGAATTTTGTTGAGATAAAATCTGTGGGGAGTCTGAAGATCAAAAATGTGCTTTTTGGTAAAAACTATGAGTGGGAAAAAAGACAGGATGTCCCTGTAAATGGTCATCTTGTGATTACCGTTGATGCAGATGGAGGTATTGAGGCCTCTGAAATTATGGAACTTGAGACCTTTTTAAAGGGGATCCTGCCATCAGAGATCTTCAGTTCGGCTCCAATGGAGGCACTGAAGGCGCAGGCTGTTGCAGCACGAACAGAGATCCTGTATAAACTCGGAACCCGTCATCTTAATGATCCTTTTCTTGTATGTACACATCAACACTGTCAGGTATATAAGGGCAGACACTACACAAAGACTGATCTTGCTGTAGATAAGACAAAGGGGCTTATACTTGTTAAAGGCAAAAGACCTGTTAATGCTGTCTTTTCTGCAATCTGTGGTGGCCACACTGAGAATAATGAAAATGTATGGTTTCAAAATCCAGATTCGACTTTAAGGGGTGTCTCTGATCTTGTCGACAGAAAGTTCGATATATCGGAGTTTACGCCAAGGTCATGGGTTGAGAAGAGTCCAAAGGCCTTTTGCTCATTGTATAACTCAAAAAAGAGTAGATACAGATGGAAGAGGGTATTAGACAGGAAAAAGCTAAAAGAGATTGCAATTAGGCTTTCTATAGGATCTATTATAAAATTAATCGTAAAAAATAGAGGTGTATCATTCAGGATAAAACGTCTTGTTGTTGTGGGAACAGAAGGCAGAAGGGTTATAGATGGAGAGCTGAGGATAAGAAGGCTTTTTGGTAATCTACCAAGCTCTGCATTTGTTTTTGATGAGACATTGAAAAGGGGCAGGATTGTAAAACTTACAATAAAAGGAGCAGGTTGGGGTCATGGAGTCGGATTGTGCCAATATGGTGCCATCGGTATGGCAATGATGGGGTACAGTTATGACAGGATACTACATCATTATTACAAGGGGGTAAAAATAGTCAGATTATATTAGCATCTGGCACATTTTTTGCTAATTGACAAAGAAAGATAAAGATTGTAAGGGTTACTACAAAATAAGTGGAGGTATTGATGAGAAAATGTCTGCTTGTCTGTTTTTTGGCAATTATTGCAATCTTGCCCTTTAGATCGTTTGCAAAGGATACATCACAGCAAAAAAGGATGCAGAGGATAGCAATAGTTGGTCTTAAGAGCTTTGGAATAAAAAAAGATCTTTTAAAAATTGTGAAAGAAAGAGTTGAAAAGACGATAAAGAGGGTAGGTGATGTGGATTTTATAAAAGAGAGTGATATTGAAAAGGCAATATCCATGGATTTAAAGAGTCTTACAAAAAGATGTAACAG
>CAYSBA010000100.1:0-5858 GCA_964429075.1 uncultured bacterium | reverse complement strand
GTGTATATACATCCACACTCTATGCCAGGGATTCTTTAGTCTTATTCGAAAACAAAAAAGACGATGTGATGGTAATAGACTTTGGTTTATGGGCACAAAATCCCTCAGAGATAATAAGAATAAAAAATAAAATGGTTTATCGAGACTATGTCGCTGTATCGAGTATACTCGATGTCCTTATATTAGCCAAAAAGGATCATACCTATCTTGAAAATTACTCAGATTCAGAAGAATTTTACATAGATTGTGAAAATGGGACAAAGAGATGGGGGGCTATAATTGGTTCAATTGGACTTTATAAAGAGGTATATGTTGAGAAAGGTCATGATGGATGCTCAAGGATTGGAATAGATCCATCGGGAAGGGTCCTGATTCTTTCTCCCCTTCCTGTAAGTGGAGCTGTACATGGTTATATCTACCTTGCCAGATATCTCAATGATCTTATAAAAAGAGGACATAGAAACAGCCTTAAATATCTTAAGGATTCATTAAATAGGATCGATCAGAAGATACTATTTCTGTTTTCCAGAACAGGACTCGAGCACGTGAGATATTGTAGCGGGCTCTGTACAGTTGTTCTCGATTTTTTACCCTTTGTTAAAGAGGTTTTTTCAAAATATCAGAAAATAGATGTGCCCTATCTTGATATGCTGCAAGCATACATAGAGTTTAGATCTGGAAACTTAAAAAAGGCAAGAGACATCTATAGATCAATTCTAACTCGCTTTTCAGGGTCAAATATACCAGAGATCTCCCTTGTGTGGATGGAAATAGAAACAGATATTAACTGCGACAAGATAGGTTCTAAAAATACCGGATGGCTTCTGCTTCTGGAGAAAGGAGTTTGTAAGTTAAACTCAAGCAGTAAACAATCTGTTATCTTTTTCAAAAAATCTCTCTCAGATTTTTCAAAGAGATTTAAAAAAGGCCTATCAACAAAGGCATATATTAAACTACTCTATTCTATAGCCCTTTTTCGTTCTGGTGATCAAGATTCATCATACCTCATGATAAAAAAGGCATTCCGTGATGATCCCTTAAACACAGATATTCAAACAAAACTGATCCAGCTTGCTATCCTAAGGGGTGATCTTGAGACCTTAAAGGTTATAGTAGATAGATTAAAAAATACTCCATGGAGGTATATCGCAGAGGCAGAATTAGCCCTTTCAAGAAACGATGTAGAATCATTCAAAAGGTATACAAAGAAGCTCAGACAATCAGACAGAAATCTCTACGAATCTTTGGGAATTAAAGAGCTAATAAACAGGATTGATTCAAAAGAGAAGATAGCAGAAAAGATAAAAGATCTATATCTGATGGCCGATGCACTTTTTACTCAACATGATTTCGATGGTGCAAAGAAGAAGATAGAAGCAGCCCTGAGACTCGCTCCATCAGATCCAGAACTCAATCTATTTTATGCTGAAATACTTTATGCCCTTCACAAAAATCTAAAACTGAAACAGGTCCTTTTAAAGATCTCTGTGGATTTAATTAAAGATAAGAGCAAACTGATAGAGCTTGCTTTTTTGTTTCAAAAAATAAATATGGATAAAAAAGCGATTTCTATTTTGGAAGGGATATTTAAAAAGGATAACAACAACTATATCGTTGCAAAAATGTTGTCCAACTCCTATCAAAAACTCGGGCAAAAAGATCGTGCAAAATCTATTGTTAACCCCTTTCTGGTGGATGGCAAAAGTGCATCTGAAGGAGAGATACAGCTTCTGTTAGACAGGGCAGAATATAGTATCAAAAGAGGTAGGATTGAAGATGCAATTAATCTTTATAAAGAGGTACTCAAACAAAGGCCTTACAATACAACAGCCCTTTTCAATCTGTCGTTACTTTACATTAGAAGAAAGAGGTATAAAGATGCCCTGATAATTATGAAGAAGGTCCCACAAAAAAATATTAAAGATCGTGCAGCCTTTCTAAACCTAATTGGTTACATTGAGTACAACCTAAAGGAATATAAAAAGTCCCTGTCCAGCCTTAAAAAAGCACTTAAATTTGATAGCTCAGCGGGCTATATAAATTATAATATTGCCATTGTTGATATTGCCTTGAAAAAAACGAAAGAGGCAATCAGAAAACTTGAGATGCAATGTAAAAATAGTGAGGGTATAAAGGATGCGTGTATAATCCTTTCGGATCTATATATAGATCAGGATAGGTTCGATAAGGCAAAGGATGTGTTATTGCAGATTCGTGATAAGAGTAAACAGGATTATGATTATTTTATAAAACTGGCATATGTTGCATATAAAACAAGGGATATTACAAGAACAATCTATGCCTTAAAAAATGCCATGTCTCTGTCATCCGGTATTGACAGAGATAAGATATCTTCGTTAATTGCCATTCTGATGAAGGATAATACATAATCTATGGAGGTGACAATGTCTAAGAGAGTAATAAATACATCCGGTGCACCATCTGCAATAGGACCCTACTCACAGGCAATAGAAATTGATGCAGGTGATAAAAGGATCCTCTTTTTGTCAGGACAGATAGCGCTTGTCCCCGAAACAGGAACTATAGAATCTGAGGATCCAGAAGTTCAGACCCACAGAATTATGAAAAATATCAGGGCAATTCTTGAGGCATCTGGTATGTCCTTTAAAGACATAGTCAAGACTACCATCTTTCTGGATGATCTTGCAAACTTTGAAAAGGTAAATTCCATATACAGTCAGTACTTCTCAAAGCCATACCCTGCAAGAAGCTGTGTTGAGGTATCAAGACTTCCAAGGTCTGCAAAGGTGGAGATTGAGGTCATTGCGGTATGTGATAAATAGATTCATTGCTTTTACAATACTTTTTATATGGTGTACTGCTGGAGCTGAGTCCTCACTCGATGCCATAATAGCCATAGTCGGAGATGAGCCAATAACCTTTCAGGAGATATTGGTGCAGGGTCTTATGGTAGATCTCTATTCTGGTAAGGTAGATGATCTCTATAAAAAGTCAAATCTTGAAGAGCTTTTACAACTTACAATAAATCAATATGTCTTTTATGAGCATGTAAAAAAACTTGGAATCTTCAATGTATCTCAAAAAGAGGTCTCAAATGAGCTAAACCGAATTACAAACCGAATAACAGAAAGGCGTTTTAATGAGATATTAAAACGATTTAATGTAAGTAGAGACTATGTTATCGAACTTATCAAAAGGAATATACTCGTGGAACACTTTTTAAAAAACAAAATTGCCCCATCTATTGATATTACTGATGAAAAGCTTAGGTCCTTCTATGAGGTCAACAAGAAGCTCTTTCGTAATCTTCCTTTTAAGAAGGTAAAGGGTCTGGTTAAGATAAAACTATACAGTGTTGAATATTCAAAAAAGGTATCTGAGCTGCTTCGTGATCTAAGACACGATTTTACAATAAAGGTTAACAAAAAAAGGTTTAAAAAGCTCATTGAGAGACTGGAAAGGGGCGATCGGTAGGCAGGGTAATCTTTATCTTGTCTTTCAGCCCGCTCGAAAGGAATATCCTGTTGTGATTATCTACTATCAGCGCCTCAACATCTTTAAGACTCTGTACAAGTTTCATACCTTTTTGAGGACCAAGTACAAAAATTGCTGTGCTCAATCCATCTGCAAAGGTACCACTTTTTGCAATAACGGTTACAGACCTGCACTTGAGGGCAGGAAAACCGGTATGAGGATCAATAATATGATGATACAATTTATTGTTAACCACTTTAAACCTCTCATAGTCACCGGAGGTTACAATAAACTCTGATGTCATCTCAAGTACAGCGAAGAATCTCTTTCTGTCTCTCGGGTCCTGAACACCCACTCTCCATGGCCTGTCAAACTTCATACCAGATATTGCAACATCACCACCACCATAGACAACAAAATTTTTTATACCTTTCGCTAAGATATAGGATCTTATCTTATCAAGGGAATAACCTTTGGCAATACCACCAAGCCCGAGTTTTGTCTCTGGATCAAGGATCTTAATAGATCTTGTCTTTCTATCGAGGAGGATTTTTTTATATCCAACATGAACCAATCTCTTTTTTATTAAAGCCTCAGATGGTACCTTGAAATCAGGTCCAAGTTTCCAGTAATCGCCAAAGGATGCAAAGGTTGGATCAAAGGCGCCATCTGAAAGCTCTGCAATACGAATTGCCTCTTCTAAAACATAAAAGGTATCATCATCGAGTCTAACAGGTCTCTTTGAGGCCTCGTTATTTATCTTGGCAAGAAGGCTGTCCTTCCTGTAGGCGCTCATTTTTTGATCCACATCATCGAGTATTTTTTTTATGCCCTCTTTCATCTCAGCTAACTGTCTGTCAGTAACCTTCTGGCCAAAGAGAATCAAAAATTCTGTACCGAGCGCCTGTAATTCTATCTTTTCTGTGGTCTTTGCCTTTACTGTGACTGATGGCAAGATAAAATATGAGACTATGATCTGTACAATTAATAAAAATCTCATTTTTTTAGCCAAGGTATCTTACAATCCTATCCATTGCAATATCTAAAATGTCTCTTTCCTTTGTAAGAGCAATCCTGTAAAACCCTCTACCTGCCTCACCAAATCCCTCACCGGGAGTGATAAGAACTCCTGTATCCTTTACAAGCCTTGTAGCAAAATCCTTCTGGTTGAGTCTGAACCATACATAAAAGGTGTAAGGGGATTCAAAGACATCTAATCCTGCCTTTTTTAATGCATTTACAACCACCTCTCTTCTTTCTTTATATATCTTCTTTACCTCTGGGATGAGTTCTTCAGCCCTGTCAAGAGCAAATGCTGCAGTCTTTTGAACAGCAGTAAAGGCACCTGAATCGAGATTTGTCTTCAACTTTGAAAGGGCATTGATGATCTCTTTTGCGCCACATACCCAGCCGATCCTCCAGCCCGTCATATTGAAGCTTTTGGATAGTGAGTGAAATTCAATGGCCACCTCTTTTGCACCTGGTATTGAGAGTATACTAACAGGGGGATCACTTCCTTCGTCGTATATCTCAGCGTATGCAGAATCGTGAGCTACAATAAAATCCCATCGATGTGCCAGTTCAACAAGATGCTCATAGAATTCAAAAGATGCGCCTGCAGAGGTCGGATTGTTTGGATAGTTTATGAAAACAAGCCCTGTTTTTCTCCAGTCAGACTCATCAATTGAGTCAAAATCTGGCAGAAAATCCGATTGTGGGTCGAGTCGTAAAGGTATGGGGTTAGCGTTACACAATATTGCTGCATTCCTATACACAGGATAACCTGGATCTGAGTATAAAACAATATCACCAGGGTTTGTAACTGCAAAAGGAAGATGGAATATCCCCTCTTTTGTTCCAATCAGAGCAAGTATTTCGTCTCTGTTTAGTTCAACATTAAACCTTCTCTTCATGTAAGAAGAGATGGATTCTTTGAATCTGTCACAACCAAGATAGGAGGGATAGGTATGATTTTCTGGATCGGTGATCTCAACACGCATAAATTCAACTATCTCCTGTGGTGTTGGCCTATCTGGATCACCGACACCAAGATCAATGACATCTTTTCCAGAGGACCTTGCCTCTTCTGCAGCCTGATCAAGTGCAAAAAAGAGATAGGGCGGAAGCCTCTTAAGCCTATCTGATAGATAATCCTTCTTCATAACAACTTTCTCTCAAAGGTTCCAAGCTGTTCCTTCATCACATTAACTATCTCGCCTATTGTGCAATATTTATCCACACATTCTATCACACTCTCCATAATGGATCTTTTGTTCAAAAGTGATGTCTTAAGTCTTTTTAAGGCGTTTTTTACTTCTCTTTCATCTCTATTTTGTTTTACCGATTTCAAAAAAGATATCTGTTCCTCTTCAACCTGTGGATCTATCTTAAAGATATCCACC
>CAYSBA010000099.1:0-5871 GCA_964429075.1 uncultured bacterium | reverse complement strand
CAGATGACTCCATAGGGAGGCAATCCTGCAAGCCTTGCAAGGTCTACAGAGCCCTCTGTCTGTCCTGCCCTCACAAGTACTCCGCCCTCCCTTGCCACAAGTGGAAAGACATGCCCTGGACTTACAATATCCCGTTTAGTTGCACCATCTTTAATTGCGGTCTGTATAGTATGAGACCTATCGTATGCAGAGATACCTGTTGTAACCCCCTCTTTTGCCTCTATCGATACTGTGAATGCTGTCCCAAATGGTGAGTTATTTTCCTCTACCATTGGCCTTAACTCAAGTTCCTCTGCCTTCTGTTTTGTCAGGGTCAGACAGATTAGACCCCTGCCATACTTAGCCATAAAGTTGATGGCCTCTGGAGTTGCAAATTTTGCAGCAATAAAGAGATCGCCCTCGTTTTCTCTATCCTCATCATCTACAAGGATTAACATCTTACCTGATCTTACGTCTTCAAGTACCTTTTCAAAAGATTCAGTATCCATAGTTTCCTCATTCTCGATCCAAAGTTATAAAAAATAACACACAGAATGGATTCTTTCAAGATAAGACGGGACCAGATAGTCCTTGCAAATTTTTTTAAATAGTAGCATATAGGCTATCTTATGAAGAAAAAAACACCACTATATGAAAGACACCTAAAATATAATGCCAAGATGGTTGAGTTTGGTGACTGGCTCATGCCAGTATACTACTCTTCTATCAAAGAAGAACACCTTGCAGTGAGAAAATCTGTGGGGATGTTCGACGTCAGTCATATGGGTGAGTTTATCGTTGTAGGCCCTGATGCCGAAAGATTTATAGGTTACATTGTAACTAACCGCTCAGATATTGAGCCAAAAAATGCGTTCTATACTGTAATGTGTAACGAAAATGGTGGCATAATAGATGATCTGATAGTATATAGACTGTCACAGGATCGGTTCTTAATGGTTGTTAATGCAAATAATATTGAAAAGGACTTCAATTGGATAAGGTCTCATACTGGTTCATTCAGGGTGAGCCTGAAGAATGAATCTGATAATTTTGCCCTTATTGCGCTACAGGGCCCACTGGCTCAAACAACCCTTATGAAGATAACAGCTAATGAAACGTTAGATCTCAAACGCTTTGGAGTTGACAGATTCAGAGTACTTGATCAGGAGGTCTTGATTGCAAGAACAGGATACACCGGTGAAGATGGCTTTGAGATCTTTATCGATCCCTCATATGCAGATCAGATCTGGGAGGCCCTCCTTAACGCAGGTGAAGAGGCTGGCATAAAGCCATGTGGTCTTGGTGCACGTGATAGTCTGAGGCTTGAGATGGGATACTGTCTTTATGGCAACGATATTACCGAAGATACAAATCCATATGAAGCCAGATTAGGATGGACGGTCAAGCTGGACAAAGGAGATTTTATAGGTAAAAACGCACTTGAGAAAATTAAAAGAGCCGGAGTCGAAAGAAAGCTGTGGGGATTTATCCTTGAAAATAGGAGTATCCCTCGACACGGCTTTCTTATTAAGGATAAAGATGGAAACGAGATTGGGGAGGTAACAAGCGGGAGTTTTTCACCTGTTTTAAATAAACCAATCGGCATGGGATATCTAAAAAAGGAGTTTGCAGAGGATAACAAAACAATCTTTATTGATATAAGAAAACGTACTTTTGAGGCAAAGACAAAAAAACCTCCATTCTTAAACAAATAAACTTTTCTGGGAGTTTGCCATGGAAATACCAGAGGATCTATTATTTACAAAGACACATGAATGGGTAAGGCTGGACGGTGATGAGGCAACTGTAGGGATAAGTGATTATGCACAGCGTGAGCTTGGTGATATTGTATATGTGGAGCTGCCTGCTGTAGACGATGATGTTGTCTATGGTGATACATTTGGGACTATAGAATCTGTAAAATCTGTAAGTGATCTTTATGCACCACTCTCTGGGACAGTTATTGAGGTCAATGATGAGTTGGAACACAAACCGGAACTTGTGAATCAGGATCCATATGGAGAAGGCTGGATGATAAAGATAAAGATATCCGATAGGGATGAACTGCAGTATCTTCTTAGCCCGGAAGCTTATCATCACCTTCTGAATGGCCTTGAGTAGCAGAAATCATGAATAGATACATCCCTTTTACAGACAAAGATATAAAAAAGATGTGTGATACCATAGGTGTATCATCACCCAAGGAGCTGTTAAAAAAGGCAGTTGGAGAGTCTTTTGTGGAGTCTGATGTAAAACTCCCACTACCCTTAGACGAGATAGGTATAAAAAGGTACTTTGAGCAGCTTGAGAGCCAGACACCAAAGCTAAAAGGATTTCTGTCATTTGCTGGTCAGGGTTATTACAACCATTACATCCCTCATGCTGTCTGGAAGTTTTTATCAAGGCCAGAATTTGTTACCGCATATACTCCCTATCAGCCAGAGATAAGTCAGGGGATATTACAGTTATTATTTGAATACCAGACAATGATGGCAGAGTTATTCTCTATGGATATATCAAATGCATCTATGTACGATTGTGCAACTGCACTTGCAGAAGCAGTCTTGATGGCATTTAGGGTATACAAAAAAAGGTGTGGTCTTATTTTCTTATCAAAGGGCCTTTTGCCTCAGTACAAACAGGTTATGATGACATATATACAGAATCTTGAAATTGATGTTAAAGAGATTGATCTTGATCCAGAGAGTGGTCAAACAACCCTGCCCCAATATTCAGGTGATGAAAATGCAATCTTTATACTCCAAAATCCAAACAGGTTCGGGGTGATTGAGGACTACTCTCAATTCAGCGAATTCATCAGTCGTGATAACATCTTCAGTATTGCAGTTGTACCGGAGCCAGTTTCTCTTGGGATCCTGAGGCCACCTGGTGAATTTGATTTTGATGTTGTGGTTGCCGAAGGACAACCTCTTGGAAACTTCCCATACTTTGGTGGTCCTGGTTTTGGTATCTTTTGTACAAAGGAGAAATATGTTCGTAGTATGCCAGGCAGGTTAGTTGGTCAGACGATTGATGATGAAGGAAAAAGAGGCTTTGTTCTCACACTGTCAACAAGGGAGCAGCATATAAGACGCGCAAAGGCAACCTCAAATATATGTACCAATCAGACACTCTGTGCACTTGCAGGAGGCCTATATCTCAGTATTCTTGGACCTGAAGGCCTGAAGGAGGTTGCAACAAGGTCACATCTTCTGGCAAAAGAATTAAGATCATCATTAATGAGGATTGAAGCTATTGAGCCTGGTTTTGATGGTCCATTTTTTAATGAATTTACTGTCAGGATAAAAACCGGTGCAGAACAATTCTATAAAAAGATGATTGACAGGGGTATTATTCCTGGTGTTATAGATAAGGATCATACTGACCTTCTTACAATTGCTGTAACAGAGAACTTCAATAATGAAGATATAGTCAGGTTTGTTGAGGAGGCAAAAAGATGTCTGTAAGGGGTCACGGGAGGACAGAGGAACCACTAATCTTTGAGATATCAAAAAAAGGTAAAAGGGCCTTTAAATTAAACAGTAAAAACAAAGATACCAAGCTTTCTATTCCTGAAAAATATTTAAGAAAAGATCCAATCAATTTGCCTGAGGTATCAGAGCCCGAGCTGGCAAGGCATTATCAACGACTTGCCCGGAAGAATTACTCAATCGAAGATGGACTGTATCCACTCGGTTCCTGTACAATGAAATACAATCCTGCCATAAATGAATGGGTGGCTAATCTCGACGGTTTTAAATATCTAAATCCTCATATGCCACAAAAATTGGTTCAGTCTGCTCTCAGAGTTATGTATGAACTTCAGGAACTCTTAAAAGAGTTGTCCGGTTTCGATCATGTAACACTTCTGCCTTCGGCCGGAGCACAGGGTGAGTATACTGGAATAAGCATGATTAATAAATATTTTAAGAAAAAGGGTGAGAATAGAGATACAGTGCTGATTCCTGATACAGCCCATGGGACAAATCCTGCAAGCTGTAGCCTGAATGGCCTCAAGATTGTTGAAATAAAAACAGGAAACGATGGCATTCTACACCCTTCTGTTGTGAAGGAATATATGAATGAAAGGGTAGCAGCCCTTATGCTGACAAATCCCAACACACTCGGACTATTTGAACGACATATAAAGACAATATGTGAGATTGTGCATGAGAAAGGAGGGCTTGTATACTGTGATGGTGCCAACCTTAATGCGATTGTTGCTGTCATAAAACCGAGGGATCTTGGATGTGATGTAATGCACTTTAATCTCCATAAGACCTTTGCTACACCTCATGGGGGTGGTGGTCCAGGTGCAGGGCCGGTTGGATTCATAGATATACTGAGAGATTTTCAACCAATTCCTGTTATAGAAAAGGAAGATGATAATTACATTATTAAAGAAGATATACCACATACTATTGGTAGAATAAGGGGAGGCTTTGGTAATTTTGGTGTAATTCTAAAGGCATATGCATACATAAGAGAGATGGGACATAAAGGGCTGGCTGAAGTCGCACATAGTGCAGTTTTATCTGCAAACTACCTTCGTGTAAGATTACAAAATCATTATCATATCCCGTACAATAGCTACTGTATGCATGAATTTGTAGCAAGCGATAAATTTCAACATGAAAGTGGTGTATCAACCATGCAGATAGCAAAGAGATTGATGGATTATGGTTTTCATCCTCCAACAGTATACTTCCCTCTCATTGTAAAGGGTGCATTGATGATAGAGCCCACTGAAACAGAAAGCCTTATGGAACTTGATAGATTTGTTGATGCGATGATCTCTATCGCAAATGAGGCCAGATCAAATCCAGATAGATTTTCAGAATTTCCGGAGCTTGCGCCCCGTAAGAGACTTAATGAGACTCAAGCAGCAAGACATCCCATCTTAAAATATGATAAAAATAAGGACTAATTATGGAGGCACTCCTCCTAACTCTGGCAGGAGTATACTTCTTAACAAAATCATACCTCTGGTTTGTTGATAAATTATACACATCAGAACGCTGTATACAAGAACTTTATCTGCTTAATTCTGAGGATGGGCTACCCTTTGCGCTCCAGAGACCATATGGCGCATCGGCTGGCAATCCTGTAATTCTGTGTCATGGTCTTGGTGCAAATGAATACAATCTTGACCTTCAGGAAGGACCGTCCCTTGCAAGGTACCTCTATCAGAGAGGACTGGATCCATGGCTACTCTGTCTGAGTGGGTTTCCATCGAGATACACAGAACCACATATAAAAAATAGAGGATATTATGTTTCCTATGACTATCTTGTAAATAAGATTGTACCAGCAGCTATTTCATTTGTCCTTAACAGAACAAAAAGAGAAAAACTTTCCTGGATCGGTCACTCTATGGGTGGTATGATCTTAATATCCTATCTTGCTATTTATGGTGATAGATATATCGGGCCCTCTGTGATTCTTGGCTCACCTGTAGATTTTTCTTGTGTTAAACTACCTGCACATTTAAGACTGCTAAGGATAGCAGTAAGGATTAAAAAGGATATAAATCCAAACATTCTTTTGAGTATTATACTACCACTCATAGGCAGGTACGATTTTGGATTTGTAAAAGAACAACTGAATCCGGCAAATGTAGATTTTGACGTGATCAAACGGGCAATATACAACGGTGTAACAAACATACCTTATGGTATATTAGAATCTTTTTTAAGATGGATTGTATCCGGTAGATTCGACTCTATTGATGGTAAAGATTATCTAAGCCCACACAAGGACATTGAAACGCCGCTACTTATCTTCGCAGGGAAGAATGATAAAGTTGCTCCAGAAAATATGATTCGGCCTCTTTATGAGATAAAGAAAAATAAAAATAACATCCAGTATATTGTGCTTGGCAAAGATTATGGA
>CAYSBA010000098.1:3302-5909 GCA_964429075.1 uncultured bacterium | reverse complement strand
CTCAGGAAAAACCACAGGGCGTTTGTGATGGAAAGTGGCGATGCATAAGTGGAGAATGCGCATGGTCCTGTAGTAGTCCATGTATTAAGTCTAATACATCAGAATGCGGTTCTGAATGTGGAGGATTAACTGATAAAAAGTGTCCTGAAGGTCTATTTTGTCTTACAACAGAAGATACATCTGCTGGAAGATGTGTTGAGCCTGGTTATTGTGATATTGCTGATGATTGTGAACATCAAAACCTTCAAAGGCCGCTTTGTGATGGCCTGTGGCAATGTCTTAATAACAGCTGTGTTTGGCAATGCAATGATTCTGACTATCAATCTTGTGTGGTAGATTCTGACTGTATTAAGGTACAGAGCAGATGTTGTCCCTGTGATGATGGTGGTGGGGAATTTTCAATAAATGTTAAAAGAGTCAAAGATTGGTTTCATTATCTCAGTGTGGTCTGTGATACTCAGAAGTCTTTGTGTACAGGGATATATACATGCAAAGAGGGTGAAGCTGTATGTAACAATGGAGTCTGTTCAATAAAATCAAGCTGTCAGGATGTTTCTCCAAACGAGGATTGTTCTGGTAAATGGATAGAATCGGGTGTGGATGAGACAGGATGTATGTTGCCTCCGGTGTGTGTCCCTCTGGAATACTGTAATTTTCCATCTGATTGTGCCATTCTTGAGAACTATGTGGATTTTGGTTGCAATGGCCATATAAGATGGGATTGTATTGATAATATTTGTAATGCAGAATGTATTCAGAACAGCTCTGATTGTACTACCAATGATGATTGTGGTGAAGGTGAGGCCTGCATCTTTTCTGATACAAATCTACAAGGCTATTGTATGCCCGTTTCAGATTGTAGTTGTGAAGGCCTATACAGTCCTGTTTGTGGTGATGATGGATATACATATCCAAATAGATGTATTGCAAATTGTCTGAATGTAAAGGTTAAGTACCAAGGTGAATGTGGTAAGGATTGTCCGTCGCGTTTTTCACCATATTGCGGTTTTGACGGAGTTACATATTTTAACAGGTGTTTACTTGATAGATCTAATGTCAGACCGGCATACAGAGGTTTTTGCAGATTATGCAAAGATGATAGTGAATGTAATGGTATAGGCTGGTGTAAAATCAATTTTTCTTCTGGGTGTCCTGAGGTCAAAAACTGTAGCCTTGATTCTGACTGCAACAATGGCATATGTATCGATGGTATTTGTGTCGTGAGTAATCCACCAGCTGATTGTGATTGTCCATTGGTAGATTATCCTGTTTGTGGAAAAAATGGCGTTACCTATATCAATTCATGCATTCTTGGTTGTTATGGCGTTGCTATGGCATTTGAAGGGGTATGTACAGTATGCAATACAGATGAAAATGTAGGTTTATGCCTGCCCTCTTATGGATGTACTGATGTTTCTGATTGTGATCAACAGGATATTGAACCTAACATCAGCTGTGATGGGTTTTGGATGTGTAAAAACAATCAGTGTATCTGGTCTTGCGGGCCCTGACCCTTTTTTCTTTTTAATATTTCTGTGTAGATTGCAAGAAAGGCAGCGTAGCTCATCCCCTCTATATTTAATATCTGACCAAGATGGGAAGGTCTAATCTCTTTTAGCCGTTGCTGCTGTTCTTTTTTGAGACCCTGAATTGTATCATAGTTAATATCTTCGGGAATTTTTATAGAAGAGAGTTTTTTTATCTTTTTTAGTTCAGATTTCTGCCTTTTTATATATATGGAGTACCTGATGTCTGTATATGCACCAATTACTGCACGTCTGTTGTCTATCCTCTTGAAGTAATCTGTAAATTTTTCTAATGGAAAGCGCTGGGTCATGACTGCTTCTTTCAAAGTACTTTTCCCTTCAAAGGGTTCCTTGAGTTTTATGGCTTTTGCTCTTTTTATCACGTAACGTTTGGTTCTGTAATATTTTTTGTAAATATTCCATAGCTCATCATCCACAATCCCGAGTTTTCTTCCCATTGGAGTAAGCCTGTCGTAAGAATTGTCTTCTCTTGTTGCAAGTCTGAAATCCACCCTTGATGTAAACATCCTGTATGGTTCTGTCACCCCCTTTGATGTCAGATCATCAATCATTACACCAATGTATGACTGGGCTCTATCAAAAATTACGGGTTCTTTGCCCAGTAGGTATCTTGCAGCATTTAGTCCAGCAACAAGGCCTTGTGCTGCTGCCTCTTCATATCCACTTGTCCCATTTATCTGACCCGCAAGAAAGAGACCTTTTATCCTTTTTGACATAAGAGTTGGATGTGTCTGTGTGGGCGGTATAAAATCATATTCGACTGCATATCCATATCTTAATATCTTTGCATCTCTTAGCCCTTCAATTGAATGAACAATCTTTTCCTGAACATCTTCTGGTAAACTGGTAGAGATCCCATTCGGATAGATCTCATTTCCATCAAGTGATGTGGGTTCAAGAAAGATAGTATGAGCTATTCTGTCTGGAAATCTTACCACCTTGTCTTCAATCGAAGGACAGTACCTTGGTCCGATCCCTTTTATTATTCCAGTATATAGTGGAGATCTATCAAGAGAGGATAAGATAATCTTATGAGTGGCTTGATTTGTGTGTGTTATAT
>CAYSBA010000098.1:0-3292 GCA_964429075.1 uncultured bacterium | reverse complement strand
ATGGCATACAATCCTGTTTCCTTGTCTATCATTGTCTCTTATTGAAAAGGGTAGTGTATCTTCATCACCCTCCTGTATTCTTAAGATTTCAAAGTCTATGGTATTGGCGTCGAGTCTCGGACATGTGCCCGTCTTTAATCGTTTCAGGATAAGTCCTTCTTTTGAAAGACTATCAGATAGTGTTTCTGAAGGTGATTCTTTGTAACGTCCTCCTTTTTTTGAATTTAATCCAATGTGCATAAGACCATTAAGAAAGGTACCACATGCAATGATCACAGCATCAAATTTATATTCTTCATCACCGCTTTTTACACCAACGATTCTATTATTTTTAACCAAAATAGATGTAATCTCTGTGTTTATAATCCTTACTCCTGGCAGTTTGCCTATTATATTAGTCATAGATTCTGAATACTTATACATGTCCACCTGTGCCCTTGTTGACCACACTGCAGGACCCTTTTTGGTGTTTAGAGTGCGCCATTGAATTCCCCATATATCGGTAACTGTAGGCATAACTCCGCCAAGTGCATCGATTTCATGGACGAGTTGGCCTTTACCCACGCCTCCAACAGAGGGGTTGCAGGGCATGTATCCTAATCTGTTAGATTTCTCAAATAGAATTACTTCAATACCGAGCATTGAGCACACTCGTGCAGCCTCACAACCTGCATGTCCTCCACCAACTATGGCAATCCTTTTGTTACTCAAGAGAAATCTAAATTGTTATATGTTTCCACTTTTCACTTACGAATCTGTATGCCATAATAAGACAGAATATTATCAAGTAGAAGGTAAATCCAATCCATAGCCCCAATTGTCCCATATCAAATACTATACCGAACAGGTATGCCAGGGGCATCAATCCAGATATGGTTAACAGGATCTGAGTTACTACAACAAATTTTACGTCACCTGCTCCATACAATGCCTGCATAAACATAATGGCAACACTGAGTACAATTATAGAAAATCCCATCAATCGCATGGATGATAGGGAGTTTGAAATGAGGATTTCTTTATCTGTAAAGATCCTTAAAATCAGATGAGGGAAAAGGATTGTAAAAAGACCTACAACACCCATCATTATAAACATAAGCTTTACAGCTACAATACCATAGGTCTTGGCCTGGTCTATCCTTTTCTTACCGAGACTCTGTCCCACCAGGGTGGCTGTGCCCTGTCCAAAACCAATACTTGCCATAATAACGATTGACATAAAATCTATTATAAGTTTTGCAGATCCTGTGTTAATTGGCAGCTGTCGTCCTTCATCCAGCATTCCTACTATTTTTAAAAAGACAAGGAAGGCCAACATTGCAAATGCCATGGTAATTCCAGCAGGTATCGATATCTGGAGGATCTTTTTGATGACACCAACATCAATGTTGGCCAATTTATAGAATTTGAATCTGTCTATATAACCTGGTTTAAAGCTCCAGGCGATTACAATGATCATCCCAAGAAAGGAACTTATCATGGATGCAATAGCAGCTCCTGTTACCTCAAGGCGAGGGAAAATCCAGAATCCAAAGATAAGGCAATAGTTTGCAACAGCATTAAAAATATTCATAATAATCGCAGCTATCATATGTATGTAGGTCTTACCTATTCCGTCATAAAAGCCCTTTATTGATGCTGTTGTTACCATTGAGATTATTGCAACAAGTCTCCATCGGGTGTAGGTGGTACCGATCTGTTGTACCATTTTGTTGTCTGTCATAAATTCATATAGATAAGGTACAACAATGATGGCAATTATTGAAAGAATAACACTTGTGATAATAGAAATAAAAAATGAAGAGAGAAACACCTTGCCTGCTGATGTATAGCGTTTCTGACCGAATCGTCTTGCCGTTATCACTTGTGTGCCAACACCGATGGAACTTAAAAGACCACCGATAGACCATAGAATAGGCATACTGAAGTTGAGAGCAGCAACACCATAGATAGCTGTTGGGGCCTCAAGTCTTGCAACCATTGCGGTATCTAACAGATTTATGCCTGTCTGTGTTAGCATTGCCAGCACAACAGGCATTCCAAGTGCAAGTATAAGTTTTGCGTATCTACGTTCTATCTTCAGAAGGGACATGTTCTATGACCATTGTATTGGCCAGTATATCACCAATTCGTATGCCCCCAATGTCGGTAATCATAAAGTATATCTCCACAGCACAGATGGCCAGTCCTGCTGTTAAAAAGAGTATCAGCCCAATAAATCCGAGTTGTGTAAAGATAAGTACAATACTGCAACTTAGATTGCGTATTATCGATTCTGTCAGATTTATCTGGTATGCCCCTTCTTGTGTCACTACTCTTATCTTAACAATTTTTTTGCCCAAGCTCTGTCCATTACCAACATAGTCAGCTATAAGTATATATAAAAGACCTGCGATAGTGCCATAGATATGGAGTACTGATGAGGCAATAAAAAAGATAAGCACATCTATTGCCTTGGCTATAAATCGATTAATCAAATGAGCAGGCTTCAGCCTTGCAGTTGAAAATCCAATTTCCTCAACATATTCCATTGACCAATATGCTATAACCTTATTGCGCCTATTTGTCAAAGAATTTGTAATAGCAATTATCACTACTTGCCCATCTTTTTGTTGAAACAAAGGTCTTATTTTGATAGAGTGTTGGAATGGAAAAAAAATTACTTTCTCTACAGATGTTGTTTGGGGTATTAACTGTTGTTATAGTCTGTTCTATAATAGCTGGAAATGTTTATGCAAGAGATGGCATTGATTATGGGATATGGCTGTTAAAACAGGGAGACTACTATAGAGCTCTTTCAGAATTTAAAAGAGTGATTTTTCAAACTAAAGATCCAGAAAAAAAGTGTCATGCTCTTTTTCTGGCAGGTCTTTCGGTAGATGGGCTTGACAATAGTTATGATAGAGCCGCGTACAATCACCTTGCACATAGCCTGTGTCCAGATGATCCATATGTTGTATGGATTGTATTGAAATTTTATTATAAAAATGGTCTTTACGAGAATGTTCTGGATTTACTCGATAAGAAAAAGAGGGTATTCGACATTGGTTTTCTCAAAAGATCCAACACAGATCCTGATCTTTTATATTTTCTTGCAGGATTAAAGATCAATAAAATAAATCCAAATAATTGGGAGTACCAAGACTTATTGGATCAATACAAAAAATTGAAGAAGAGAAAAAAGTCAATGACAGTAGGTGGCATCTTGTCTGCAATTCTTCCCGGGCTTGGTCAAATTTATGGGGGTGATATTAAAGATGGATTTTCAGCCTTTTTTGTTAATGTACTATTT
>CAYSBA010000097.1:0-5923 GCA_964429075.1 uncultured bacterium | reverse complement strand
ATGGATTTGAATTACTCAATGTAACGGATCAGAGAATAGATAGAGGTGCAGATTTTTCGACATCAACTGAAAATGGTAAAAGGGGCTTTGTTGTTCAACTTGATGGGAACTATGCAATCTCAGGTATAGTAATATATGGAGCCCAATTGAGATCACCAAAGACTTCAACTGTTGTTGTCTCTGTTGGAGATGGCAATAACTTTCAGACTGTATCAACACGAGATATGTCAAATATGCAGTTCCCCTATTACTTTAATGCAATAACACTATCTGAACCGATAGTTGGTTCGGAGATAAAGCTTGAGGTAACAGGAATAAACAGTGGTCTTGTTTCAGTACGTGAAGTGATTGTATATGGAGAACCTGTTGATTAAGAGGTGGTACAATGAAGTTAGTTAAATTTATATCCATTTTTGTATTCTCACTTTTACTCTCATGTGCACCAAAATTGTTTCTTGAAATTACAGTTGATCCATCATCTGTACCGGCTGATGGGAAAAGTTACGTTACAATAAACCTAAGGGTACTAGAAGAAAATGGCAAAGTACATTCCCTGCCGGATCAGAAAATGTCACTAAAGACCAATCTTGGTAGTTTTGATATAAAATCCGATAAAAAAGATATCACAATAGATCTGATTGATGGAGCTGGCAGTGTTGTTTTGTATTCTGGCACAGAACCCGGCACTGCAAAGATTGAGGTCACCTATGTGGATCCCCGTACAAACGTACAGTACTATTCCTACACTACTGTAGAATTTATTCAACGAAGACTACCCAACGCTGCAAAAACGAGCTTCTACTGTGAAAGTCAGAATATAAATATGGCAGAAGATATGGATGTTGTAACAGTACCCTGCTACTTTGTACCAAAAGACATCGGTGGAAATATAATCGAAGGTGTTGAGGTCTTTTTTATGACAGAAGCCGGCAGTATTGAAAAGATAGATGAGGATCTCAACAGAGATGGCATTGCTGATGATTATCTTTATATATTAAAGAAGGAAGAGTTGACTCAGATTTGTGATGTAAACCCCGCATTTCCAGAAATGGCAATCACAATTGGTCAGAAGGTGCACAATCCACTCGATGGTGTTGTAAATATTATCGCTATCTATCGTGGTGAAGAGGGATTTAACGATATTAATGGTAATGGACAATTTGATAGTATGGGGGAATATGTACCAGAAGCAGATTCAAGAGAGCCCTTCGTTGATGTCAACGATGATGGAATATATACAGAAATCACTCAGGAAAACTGCAGGGAGAAGTTTTATGACTCCAATCAGAATGGCCAGTACGATGGAACTGCAAACGGGCAATGGGATGGAGATGTGATGCTTTACAAGAGTATAAAACTCGTCATATCCTTTGATCCCTACCAGGACCCTGTTAAGGGGAGCAGGCTCAGAATGATATCAGGAGGCAATGAGTCAGAAAACATAGATATCCCTAACGGTGGTGAACAGTCTTTTGTTCTATATGTTTTTGACAAAAACCTAAACGTAATCCCTGTCAACGACAAACAATCCGATCGCATAAATATATCTGTCACAGGTAATGTTAATGGCATTGGTGTCGGCAGTATTACAAGATCAAAGATTACTGGCATTCACTTTATGTCCAATCCCTACACAGGTGATGGTGCTATTGACAAAACCGATCCCGGCTTTTTAAACTATGAAGGTAGGAAATGGGAAGGCAGATTGATTGATATGAGTCCTGATGATGACAGACAGCAGACCGTGACACTCAGCGCTGAATTTAACTATACACCATCTGTAAGTATGGGTGGATACAATTACGATAGAAGGTCAGTTACTTTTGAAATAACAGGATTTTCACATTAGATCTTATGAGAAATATATGGAGGAAGAGAGTGGTCGGGAAGACTGGATTCGAACCAGCGGCCCCTGCGTCCCGAACGCAGTGCTCTACCAGGCTGAGCTACTTCCCGACAGCTTTTACAGATAACAATAACCTCTTCTATTGTCAATAATGAGGCAAGTTATGAAAATAGGTAAATATTTAAAAATTACTACGATTTTTTTAACAACAATAACAATTGCGTGCGCAACACAACATAATGCAAAGAGAGGGCTTTCAAAGAGTCAGATTGAGGCTATAAGAAAAAGGTCAAACAGAGAATTTAACGATCTGAACCAGATAGAAAAAGGTGGCAGTTTAATAGAAAATAAAGAGGTCAAAAATAATAACTTAAAGGAGGAAGAGGCCTTAGAACAGATAAACAAAGAGGAAGAAGAATCTTTAACAGCAGAAAAGATAGAGACTGATGTTCACAAAAAGAGACCCGACTGGGTGGAATCACAGCCCAGAAAAAGTGGCTATATCCTTGGTGTTGGCATGGCAGAGGTATATACATCTGAAAAAGATGGATGGGAGCAGGCCAAGAATTCTGCCTTAAAGGAAATCGCACAACAGCTTGAGGTCACAGTAAATGGGGTCTTAAAGACTATGATTGAGGAATCAACCATAGAAAAAAATGAGCAAAAGACCAGCTACTTTTCACAGTCTACAAAAGAGGCAATAGAAAGCTTTGTCACAAGGCGACTCAAAGAGATTGAAATACTCGACAGGTATAGAGAGGGAAATAACTACTACATCCTTATGGGCTACAATATCGAAAAGGTCAAAAAGCGTATCAGAGAAAAGCTGCATGATGCAAGAGATAGGGCCCTCACTGCCTTTAATAAGGCCATCCTTGCCAGAAAAAGGGGTAAATTGAACATAGCACTGCGTGAACTTACAAAGGCATATAGCGCAATGCTTGATTATTTTGGGATGGATATAGAGGGGGTTGTAGAAGGATTTTCAGGGACTCACAGGATTAATGATGATATTGTAAGAATGATTGAAGAACTTATAACAGCCTGTAAATTTGAGGCAGATCGGTCTCAATATAATGGTATGCTAAAGGGTGGGACTAAAGAAGATATCAATATCATTGCACGGTGTAAAGAAGGAGATCCAGAAGGTCTTGTTCTAAGGGAGACCTTTGTTAAAGGTGCCGGTAGAGTAATTAAACAAACAGTTATTAACAACAAAGGATACGGTTCATTAAAATTAGATAAATTATTTGGAAGCGGTAAGGTTATTCTGAAGGTTGGTCTGGACATCAAATCTATCTCTCCACCAGGGTATGGTAATGCACTTTATACAAGATTCTCAAACATCATCGATCAAAATGCTGCACTCATAAATATCGCGATTCCCAGCACAAAGATATTTATCAGGATAGTTGAAAAAAATCTTGATAGACCACTAAATCAATCAATATTCGCCGAATCCTTTAAATCCGTACTGTCAAAGATAGCTGATGTAACATTTACTTCCAGTAAAGATGAAGCAAACTTTATCGCAAAGGGTCTGGCAGAGACAGGAGATTGCAAGCCCTTCTATCAATCAAAAAGGTGCCGGGCTGATGTAACCCTTGTTCTTGTTGATAATGAAACAAATGAGGAGTTTCTTTCTTTTCATATTTCTACAGTCGGTCTATCACCCGATGGTGATGAGGCTGCAGGTCTCGATGCACTTGAAAAATTGGGCAGACTTGCTGCAAAGAGACTCAAAGAAAAGCTCCTAAGATAGAATCTGTGCAATCGATACAATGTGTTGACAAAAAAATCCCTTTCTGGTTTTAAACGAACAAAAAGGGAGTTTGGTACATGGAGCAGCCTGTTAGTGAAATACTCGGAGACCTCTATTTTAAACAGGGATATTTCATTGAGGCTAAAGAGATCTATAAAAAGCTTATTTCAAAAGGTACAACAAAAGACTCTATTGGCTTTAAAATTTTTTTAATTGACACTATACAAAGATTGAGCGAATCTGGAGGATTCATGAAGAAAAATATAAAAGAGATCCTTAAAGAGGGCTTAGGAAAGGTTGAGGAGTGTGTGGCCTTTGGTGTTATGGATATGGAAGGTATACCCGTCGAGGTTGTCAAACACGAAAAAAGCTCTACAACCCAACATGAACTTGAGGTTATATTTACCGAAGCTGCCCATCTTGTAAAAAAATTAAAGAGTGATCGTGCCCTTGGAGAACTTGTAAAGGTAAAAGAACTCTCACTACAGAGCAAAAGCTTTAAGATCATATTGAATATCTCAGATGAAGGTTTTATCGTATTTATGATACTTGGGCCTGATGCAGTAGAGACCAAGGCGCGTTTTTATATAAACTATTATATGCCAGATATAAATAACTTTATCTCAATTTTTTAGGAGAGTTATATGTACGATACAACAGACTTCAGAAAGGGTCTAAAGATTGAGTACAAAGGGGAGCCATACATTATTGTGGATTTTCAACATGTCAAACCTGGCAAAGGTGTTGCCTTTGTGAAGACGCGGCTAAAAAATCTCATAACCGGTAATGTAATAGATGAGGTATTCCGTTCAGGTGACAAGGTGGGAAAACCAGACCTTGAAGAAAAGCATGCCCAATACCTTTATAAAGACGGTACAAGCTACTATTTTATGGATACAGAGACATACGACCAATTCTTTATAGAAGAAAATATCCTGGGTGATACAAGATTTTATCTAAAAGAAAACATAGAGGTTGACATCCTCTTTTATAAAGAAAGGCCTATCTCTGTAGAATTACCAAACTTTGTAGAATTAAAGGTTACAGAGACAGATCCTGGGATAAAAGGTGATACAGTTTCTGGAGGCAGTAAACCTGCAATAACAGAGACGGGTCTTAAGGTACAGGTGCCTCTATTTATTAACGAAGGTGACATAATAAAGGTAGACACACGAAGCGGCGAATATATTGAGAGGGTATAGGTGTTATTATGGATATAAAACTCATAAAAAAATTGATAAAACTTGTTAAAGAGAGTGGCATACATGAGCTTGAGATCGAAGAAGAGGGCAAAAAAATAAAAATAAAGAGTATGTCCTTCACAGAAGGTATGCCACACAGGGTTGTTGAGACACCCTCCATTGATATTAAAAAGGATGATAAAGAAGAACCACAGACCAATCAATCGCAGGACTCACAAAAACTTGTAAGGGTTGTATCACCCATGGTGGGTACATTCTACAGGGCACCCTCTCCAGAATCTCCACCTTTTGTTAATGTGGGTGATAGGGTTAAAAAAGGACAGGTTCTCTGTATAATTGAAGCCATGAAACTGATGAATGAGATAGAGTCAGAGTATGAAGGGACAATAAAAGAGATACTCGTTAAAAATGGATGTCCTGTTCAGTATGGTGATGTCTTATTTGTAATCGAACTCGATTAAACATGTTTAAAAAAGTCCTTGTTGCCAATAGAGGCGAAATCGCTGTCAGGATTATAAGAACTCTGAAAGAGCTCGGAATAAAGAGTGTCGCTATATTCTCCGAAACAGACAAAGGTGCATTGCACACACAGATAGCTGATGAGGCGTACTGTATTGGGCCTGCTGAGGCGGCAAAGAGCTATCTAAATATTCCGGCAATTATAAGCGCTGCAGAGGTAGCAAAAGCAGATGCAATCCATCCTGGATACGGTTTTTTAGCAGAAAATCAAGAATTCTCTCTTATTTGTGAACGTTGTGGCCTCAACTTTATAGGACCTCGCCCTGAACACATCAGCCTGATGGGAAACAAGGTAAAGGCCAAAGAGAAGCTAAAGAGTTTGGGAGTACCGGTTGTCCCCGGAAGTGATGGTTCCATCAAAAACATAGATGAGGCATTGAGAGTCGCAAAAGAGATAGGTTATCCTGTTATGATCAAGGCTGCCTTTGGGGGTGGTGGAAGAGGGATGAAGGTTGCAAACAATGAAAAAGAGCTTGTAAAATACTTTTACACTGCGTACAGAGAGGCTCAGGAGGCCTTTGGAAATCCAGAGCTATATCTCGAAAGATTTATCAAAAATCCAAGGCATATAGAATTTCAGATAGTTGGTGATGG
>CAYSBA010000096.1:0-5992 GCA_964429075.1 uncultured bacterium | reverse complement strand
TAAAAGCATTAATGGGATTTGCTCTTGGAATGGTTATGATACGCTCTCCATTGGTCATGGTGATATGCTTACCTTCTCGAACAATCCAGAACCCGGCTTTTTACAATGCCTTTACTGCCCTCTGGTGATTTATGCCGGGCAACTTAGGCATTGGCTATCTCTACATAGCGAGATTCCTCATCCTTTGCTAATTCTTCTACTGTTTTTAGATATGCCTGTATGGCATCTTTGATGTTTTCAAGTGCTTCTTCTTCTGTTGCTCCCTGCGACCAGCAACCCGGTAAACCAGGCATCCATACAGAATATCCTTCTTCTGTCTTTTTAAGGTTAACTTTATATCTCATAACAACCTCCTACCAGTATTCTTGCTCAGACCCGAGTAACTAATTTCATTATAACATATGGGAGGGGTGGGGTTAGCCACGAATCTACACGAATGGGCACGAATTAATAAGGATTAAAAGACTGAAGTGTTGGGGTGATGGAGTAGTGGAGGATGTGGTAGTGCAATACTCCTAATTGTTACATAAATGTGCTTAATATGAACATAATCTGTAAGTTACCAAATCTTCGATTATAATCGAAAGTTTTTGATAATTATTTCGATTCATGTTACAATTTTAATATGGAAGCAATATATTATACTCTCAACCCCTGGTGGGAAGGAAAGGACTTTGAATCTGGCATAGAGCGGACGGAATATGTCGGCAGGCTACCTGAGTTCCTTAAGAGAAAACAGATAGAGGTCATAATTGGAAGCAGGCGAACGGGAAAGACCACGCTTCTTAAACAGTTCATAAAGGCACTTCTTAAGAATGGCACGTCGTCAGATAGGATATTTTATCTTGCCCTTGACCACCCTGCCCTTTCCGGTGTGGCAATATCAGAGCATCTGAAGAATATGAGAAGGCTATTCATGCATGAGCGTAAAATAAGGCTCTTTTTATTCCTTGATGAGGTTCAGGAAAGCTCTGATTGGGAGATGGAACTCAAATCCCTCTACGATACAGAAGACCTGAAAATATTTGTCACAGGCTCTACCTCCTCACTCGTAGCAAGGCAGAGGGGAAGGCTTACAGGAAGGCAGATAGTTAGCACCCTTTATCCACTCGGTTTTTCAGAGTTCCTCTCTTTCAGGGGTGAGAGACCGAGCCTGGCAGAAGACTACAGATATGAAGGGCTCATAGAGGAGTATCTTGAAATAGGTGGATATCCTGAAAATGTCCTTAATCCCTCTTCTGAGTATATGAGCAACCTCCTTGAGGACATACTGGCAAGAGACCTTATCAGGCTCTACCCATTAAAAAAGCCCTTTGTCCTTAAGGATCTCCTGCGTCTCATAGCATCATCAGTTGGTTCCCGTATAAGTTTTAATAAACTCGGTAAGATCCTTGGCTTATCAGTGGACACAGTGAAGGAGTATATAAGTTATCTTGAATCTGCTTTCCTTGTTGCCCTTATGGAAAAGTGGACGACATCGTATACAGAGAGGATCTATGCCTCCAAGAAGGTCTATCTATGGGACACAGGTATAAAGACCCTTCTTACAGGCATAGGAGACATGGGATATAAGGCTGAAAATGCCATCTTCATGGAACTAAAGAAGAAAAGGATCGCCTGCGGGTATTTTGCTGAAAGTGAAAAGGAGGTTGATTTTGTTACAGGTAGTCCAAAGAACCCCTTTCCAATAGAGGTCAAATATCTATCCTCTTTTGAATGGAAGGACAGGAGATTCTCAGGATTGAGGCTTTTTCTGAAGCGACACCCGCAAACAAAAAGGGCACTGGTTATATCTAAAAATGTAGAAGCAGAGATCCTGACAGACTTTACAGAGATAAGAGTTGTTCCACTCTGGAGGTTTCTTCTGAACAGTGAAGGATATTTGTGCTAAAATAATCACATGAAAAACAGAACCCCAACACTCCAACAAACCAATACTCTAAAAGTATTAATCGTTGACGACATACCTGAGTATCTTGATACACTTGAGGTATATCTTGAAGACAGGTTTAATGTTTTCAAATCCCTTAATCTTAAAGAAGCAGAGAAAATACTCTCTGAAACAAAGGTTGATCTTGCAATAATAGACATACGTCTTAAAGAGGATGATCCCGAAAACAAAGAAGGACTTGAGCTTTTAAAATGGATTAAAGAGAGATATCCTGATGTTAAGGTGATTGTTATGAGTGCATACAGGGAGTTTGATTTTGCAGTTGAGGCACTTAATCTTGGAGCAGATTATTTTATACGTAAACCCATTGAGCCTGAAGAACTCAATAAGGCTATTGATAGATTAAGATGACACTTTTATTACAGCTTCTCCTTAATGCAATAGTAAATGCTGCAATTTATAGTTTACTGGCTGTTGGATTTGGATTAGTCTATCGTTCTATGAGGTTTTTTCATATCGCTTTTGGGGCTGTTTATATAGTAGCCACCTATGTTGTGTTAGCTGTAACTATGTTTCATGGCATACCATTGCCTGTATCCATTGTTTTTGGAATCACTATTGCAGCTATCATAGGCTGGATGATGGATAAAACTGTTTACTTCCCTCTTGAGAAAGTAGGAGCAACATCTGGCGTCTTATTAATCGCCTCTCTTGGTATATACATCCTCTTTGTAAACCTTATAGCCCTACTCTTTGGCAATGAGGTTAAAATACTGTCAAGGGGTGTTGAACCATCATTTAGAGTAGGTTCTTTATTGTTCACCAGAATGCAACTTATACAGTTTTTAGTAGGATGGATGTTTGTATTTTTTTTCTGGTTGAGTATAAGGAAAAATACTCTAATAAAAGGTATCTGGGCAATGGGTGAAAGGCCTGTACTTGTTCGGGTCATAGGGCTTCCATATAAACTTATGAGAACCATAGTATTTATATTTAGTTCAATTTTTGCGGGTACTGCCTCGATTCTCACCTCTCTGGATGTGGGAATTGATCCCCACGCTGGTATGCAGGCACTTCTTACAGGTGCTGTGGCAGTGATTGTAGGAGGAGTTGATGTGTTCTGGGGATGGATTGGAGGAGCATTGATTTTAGCTATACTTCAGAGTATTGCTATCTGGCAGTTTTCTGCAAGATGGAATGATCTGATAACATTCGGCATACTAATTGCTACACTACTGTTTAGACCACAGGGGCTGTTTTCACCAAAGAAAAGGCGAGAAGAGAGATGAATTACATACTTCATCTTTTGATAATGATAGGGATTTATCTAATTCTAAGTTATGGCTTGAATCTTGTAGTTGGCTTTGGTGGATTACTCTCCCTATGCCACGCTGTGTTTTATGGTATAGGAGCATATGCAAGCACGCTGCTGATGATAAAAGCTGGTGTGGCTTTTGTCCCTTCTGTGCTTCTAAGTATGGTTATTACTGGTATAATAGCTTTTCTAATTGGAATCCCTGCTCTTAGATTTAGAGGGGACTCTTTTGTGCTTGTTACACTTGGAATACAGATGATCCTTTTTACAATATTCTATAACTGGGTTGACTTTACAAGGGGACCATACGGCATACCAGGCATTCCAAGACCTGTGGTAGCTGGTTATGAGATTTCATCTCTTTTAGAATATCTTATACTCGTCGGAGTTGTTCTGATCATTTCTATTTTATTGCTTTTTATTCTCTATCATGCACCATTTGGCCTTGCACTAAAGGCATTAAGGGATGATGAGATGGCTGCAGAGGGGCTTGGTAAATCACCTATGCATATGTTTCTCTATGCCTTTGTCATCTCAGCATTATTCGCATCTTTGGCAGGGAGTCTTTATGCAACATATGTAACATATATTGATCCTACATCATTTACACTTGATGAAAGCATCTTTCTCCTTACAATATTGCTTGTAGGTGGAGCAGGCAATAGAATTGGACCCTTTGTGGGAACAGTTTTCATGCTCCTACTGCCAGAGGCTTTGAGGTTTCTTGGACTGCCTGATACTGTGGCACCAAACGTAAGGCAAATGATTTATGGACTTACATTGATTGTGCTTATGTTTTTAAGACCACAGGGATTAGCTGGGGAGTATAGGGTTAAGTGATGGGTGGATTAATGTTGAAAAAGATCAGTAAAGCTTTAAATGGCTTGAGAATTGTAGACAATGTTACAGCTATATTTCTACCAGGTAGGATAACTGCATTAATTGGACCTAATGGAGCAGGTAAAACCACCCTTTTCCATTTGATCACTGGTGAGCTATGTGCTGACAGTGGAAAGATTATTTATAATGGAGAAGACATAACAACATTGAAACCATATATGATAGCCAGAAAGGGTGTAGGAAGGCTCTTCCAGGATGTAAGGGTTTTTGAGAATCTTAAGGTCTTTGAGAATGTAGCATCTGCATATTTTAACCACAAGGTGGAATCCCCATGGTTTCCTTTTATAAGAAGTGGCCTTCTTAAGAACATCAATAGAGAGATAAGAGATACTGTTTATTCATATCTTGAATTTGTTGGACTATCAAACATGGCAGATTTAATTGCTGGGGAGCTTTCATATGGGCAACAGAAACTCCTTGCTATAGCAAGACTTCTTGCGGGAGGCTTCTCCCTTCTTTTACTTGATGAGCCAACAGCAGGACTTAATCCTATTATGATTAAAAAGATACTCAAGATATTGGAAAAGATTGTGGAAGAAGATAAAAGTAAAACCATTATACTTGTTGAACACAACATGAGTGCTGTTACAAAAGTGGCAGACTGGGTTTACTTTATGAATGAAGGCCGTATCGCTTTTTTTGGCAGAACTGATCATGTGCTTGGTGATAAAGAAGTGAAAGAGATATATCTGGGTTTATAGTGGGATGGAGGAAAAAATAGATGATTGAGGCAAAAGATATAAAAGCCTTTTATGGTAAGAAGCAGATACTTTTTGGAACATCATTGAAGATAGGAGAAGGTGAAAGGGTCCTCCTTATTGGACCAAATGGTGCCGGGAAATCTACCCTTTTGAAGGTAATAATTGGAATTCATAATCTATCAAAGGGAGCTATCTACTTGAATGGAGTAGATATTACGCATTTGCCAACAGAAAAAAGAACGCTAAAAGGAATAGGTTTCCTCCTTCAGTCAGAAAATATAGTGCCTGGCTTAACAGTAGATGAAAACCTTATTCTTGGAGGTTATCCTTTAAAGGGTAGAAGATTGGCAAAAAGAAAAGATGCGATTCTTGAGATATTTAACTTTTTAAACGATAAACTCTCAATAAGAGCAGGATTGCTCTCTGGTGGTGAAAGACAGGCACTGGCTATAGGTATGATATTGATGAAACAGCCTGTAGTGCTTTTTCTTGATGAACCATCAGCAGGTCTTGCACCAAAGGCTGCCTCTCAGATAATAAGATATATCGAAGATGCTCAAAAGCTTCTTGGAATAAAGGCTGTCTGTATTGTTGAACATAATCTTAAACTTTCACTGCCATGGGCAACAAAAGTTGTTGTTTTGGTGAATGGTCGCCTGGTACATGAATCCTCAACTCCTGAACAATATATAAGAGATACAAAAACACTTGAAACATATTATTTTGGGAGTGAAGTAATCGCTACATCATAGATCACCACTAAGCAAGCCATCTTCTATATATAATGTCTTTTTAGCATATGCTGCTATGTTTATGTCATGGGTTATTAGCACAATGGTTTTACCTCTTCTATTGAGCTCAACTAACATATTCATGATCTCTTTAGCTGTTTTACTATCTAACTGACCAGTGGGTTCATCACAGAGTATAATGGCAGGATCATTTATGAGTGCCCGAGCTATGGCTGTCCTCTGTTTCTGTCCCCCAGAGAGTTCAGGGGGTCTGAAATGTTTTCTATCCTCAAGACCTACGAGTCCCAATAGCTCAACAGCTCTCTTCTCTGGATCATATACTGCTTTTCTGCTATAGATAGTAGGGAGGATGATATTTTCTAATACTGTAATGTATTCGATGAGATAAAAATCCTGGAAGATGAATCCTATTAGTTCATTTCTTATATTAGAT
>CAYSBA010000095.1:3412-5998 GCA_964429075.1 uncultured bacterium | reverse complement strand
TTATAATCTAATGTGGTAATATCATAACCATAGTATGTGTTAGAAGATACAATACTTGTTGAACCACCAGAACTCAAATAAATATAAATTTTGGGATTTGATAAATAAGGATCTGAAGTCACAAAATCTTTATATCCATCATTATCAAAGTCGCCATTTGCAGTTCCATAAAAACCAAAAGCACCCCCGCCCTCTCCGATGGCAACTTTGTCTATAATAAAGGGCATAGAGAGTCTGTAACCAGATGTTATAAGTGATTCGTTACCAACTGCATCCTTTGCCACAACAGCAAAACAGTAGGCCTCACCTGTAGAGTTGAGCGGTAAAACAGCATTTATTGTATATACCTGAGTCTGCCCGGGCTGAACAATCCCCGAACTGAAGACCTCTGTGTTTGCATCTGTATAATCCACAGATGCACAGTCCGTCTGCGTTGTGGCCTTCCAGTATACAGTATATTCTGTAATTGAATTTCCCACATCCTGATTATCCCCGGGCGCTGACCAGAATAGTGTCACCTTCCCATCTCTTCTTGAACACTTGGAAGGATCTATCCCCCCGTTGCCATCGTCACAAATAGCAGCGCAAGCTGTAGGATCTACTGTGACATCATTTTGATTGACGACACCAAGCCATTCTGATGTCAGATCAGACTGCTTAGTACCATTGCACGCTGTAACTGTTACATCGTTTGGTGGCGTTACATCCACAAATATCTGAATGTTTTCACTACTTGTGACAGTGTAGTTTTGTGTAAAATCGACCGTTGCAGAACAGTCGTATTCATATGCAGATGTTGCAAGTTCAAGATCAACAAACTGAGCAACACCACCCTGAACCTGTGCGGTATTCCCTGTCAGGATAACAGGTGAACCATTTATACTGCATGAAAGGGTAACACTCTTTCCATCGGGTATCCCCTGAGTGGAAACAGAGATGTATTGCCCCTGCTTGAATTTCATCTTACCGTTTGTACGGCTCCCATCTGCATCGTCAGACAGGGTATAGGTTGCATCTCTACCCTGGACCGGTTGTGGATTTGTAAAAGTTATAGCTGGA
The DNA here is from genome assembly GCA_964429075.1 of uncultured bacterium. Taxonomy (GTDB): domain Bacteria; phylum CAYSBA01; class CAYSBA01; order CAYSBA01; family CAYSBA01; genus CAYSBA01. The sequence goes on along the minus strand of CAYSBA010000095.1, from coordinate 4,939 downwards.
TCTGTTTCATAGGCGTAAACCGTATTTAAGACCACAGTGGCTGTATTGCCCTGACCACCATTGTTCGTCACCTGTGCCTTTATAGTATTCTGGTATGGATAGAGCTGGAAACTGACATCGTTGAAAGTAGCTTTGCCAGACAATACACTCTGTGTGAGAACTACCTGATACTGAGTCCCTTCGTTTATGGTTAGCTTTGCAAGATCACCATCCTGTGCATCTGTTGAGATTACAATAGTGGTTTTGTAAGAATTCTGCGTTGGATCAGTATCTGCATCAGAAAGCAAGACATCCTCATCTTTAATCTGCTGACCAGCAGTTGAACCTGCACCTTTTAATACAGATACAGTTGGCACATCTATAACAACATCTACAAATACATCATTTGAATAGGAATAGTTTTCACCTGTGTTGTCCTTTGTAACTGCCCTTACTCTGTAGGTTCCCTTAGGTAATCCTACATCAGAAATATTGTAATTAGTGACATCCTGACTAAACTGAACAACACCAGGCGTTGTAAGGATATTGTAGGTCTGACCATCTGTAGAGTATTCAAACCATAGATCTGTGACAGAATCCACACCACTTAAGCTTATATAGAAACTGTTTGTATCTAAAAGCCCATCACTTACATCATTATTTATGTCATCAGATATTGTAAAGATCTTCGGGCTCTGTTCAGTTGTACCAGCGGGCTGATCTATAGTAACAGATGGTGCGATTGAATCGACATCATAGTCCTTTGTATCTGAAGCTGTGTTCCCGACTTTATCAGTTACAGTTGCTGTTACTGAAACCTGTCCTTGATTCAGAGGAAAATCCTGAAAGTCAATAGTATTTCCAGTATGTTGTGTAATTGTCTGCTCTGCCGTTGTAATGCCATCAGTGAGTAATACTTTCTGTCCCTCCAGACTGTTGTTGTCATTTAGACCATCTACAGTGAAATCAACAAGGAGTCTGTTCTGTTGATCATTGCTACCATCTCTCTGAGTAAGTAGATTATCAGTTGGAGACTGTATGAAAATAGTTGGAGCAGTAATATCAACAAAAAGGTTGATCGCACCCTGTAGTGGATCGTTCTGGTTACCTGCTTCGTCACTTATTCCGACAGTGAGTTTGTAGATGCCTTCGGGAAGATCAACAGAACTAAACAATACACTCCCCCCCTGCACCTGTGCAGAACCCAGTTGTACACTGCTGGATCCCTCCTGTTTGTAAAGTATGGCAACCCTGCCATCCTCTGCTCCATCGATTATTGCCTCTATATCGCTCTGGAAATCGTTTTTCTGCTGATCCTGATCCTCTGAGATACCGAGATATATTGTCTGCTGTGTGTCGTTGTCTGTTGAGTTTGATGTTATATTTATACTCTGTACAACAGGAGGTTGACTATCAATAGTTAAGGTAATTGGATTACCCTGATCATCTTTATTATTGCTTGTGTTCCCAAAATCGTCAGTGGCTTCTATGTATATATGATGTACGCCTTCTGCAAAAGGTACAGCAACAAATGTCCCAGAAGAATAA
>CAYSBA010000095.1:0-3402 GCA_964429075.1 uncultured bacterium | reverse complement strand
TATCCCTGTACAACTGTCACTATAGTAGATGCAATCTTGTAATCTGTACCATTTAGACATTTTTCTGTCCCCCCATTGGGAACATCGGAACAGAGGGATATTATAGAATTATTCTTTAATCCCCTTGCTACTATTATAAAATCTGTCTGAAAACCTGGATCGCTGGAGGTATCATACGTACTGTTCATTACATAGCTGTTTGGTGCCTCCAGAAATCTACCATTTTTATCATAGAGTTCTAACTCTGGTGCTGTTGTATCCACATTAAAGTAAAGTATCCCACTTCCACCATCGTTGTTAGCACTATCTGTTACATAAAACTGCACCGTATTCTGACCCTCATTCAGGGTAACGGCACTAAAAGATGCCTTTTGATTGGCAGTTATGATTGCATAGTATGGATTCTGTTCATCTCCATTTAAAACCATCTTGACCTGAGAACCTGCAAGAACGCCACCATCGTCAACAACAGACACATCAAAAGATACCTGAAGGCCAGGGAGGGCTGATTCATCGTAATTAAGACCCAAATTTTGAGAATCTGGATATTCTACATTAACAACAGGGACTACCCTATCTATCTTAAGGTTGATGGATACAGGTTGTGCACTATTGCCTGCAGCATCCTTGGCAGATACCGTAAGAGTTACCTGATCTGATGCTGGATAGGCCTGATCCGAGACAGTTACATTTTTAAAGATTGCCTGATTGGAAGAAAATGTGGCAGTGTAGTTTCCATTAACAGCTCCCTGAATAGATAGCTGGGCAGTTGTACCATCTTCAATATTGTCGGCACTTACTGTCACATCTATCTGAAAGCCTGCCTCAGGACTTACATCGATATCATCAAGGTTGATTACAGGATTATTTGGATCAGGATCAACAAAACTCAAAACTGGTGCCTGCGAATCGAGATAAACCTTTGTTATCAAGGCCTCTCCAGTGTTACCCAAGCCATCTGTACACTTTGCATCCAGAGTGTTTTTACCTTCCTTTAACGTTACTGTAAAACTCACCCTACCATTCTGATCAAGATTCCCGGCCAGATGGGTTTCATAAGGGGTATATCGATTTACCACTATGTCACACCCATTACCTTCCCCTGCATCGCTCTCTACAGTCATATTTATCTGTACGCCAGGGGTCTGATTGTCTATATCTGCAGATTCATTTAGATGGGTTCCATCTACAGGATCTGTAATTTTCACATAGGGAACCCCTGTTGATACTGTGACTGATATCTGTGTCTGGCCTGTATTTCCGGCCTGATCTGTAGATGTTGCAACTATTGTTGATGTGCCTTCTGGCAGGGTTGTAGTAAAGATGGCGGCCTTTGTTTCATTGTAAGACTGGGTCTGGCTTATTATGGGTTCATGATTATCTATTGAGAGACTTACTTCAGTACCAAGGAGTTCGGAGTCCAAAGATACAATCACCTGATACTGGAGACCCGCTGTACCCGGATCGGCATCATCTGTTGCAGTTAGAGTTGAGCCATCAAGTGGAGCAATAAAGGTTAGCTGTGGAGCAATTGTATCGAGCACAACAGCAATCTGTTCAGGCACTGCCTGGTTGCCAGACTGATCTGTTGCAGTTGCAATAATAGTATTAGAACCCTCTGTTAGTTGTACATTGTTAAATACAGCCCAGCCATTCTGAACTGGTGCATCGTAACTATCAGTCTGATTTACAACAATATGTACATTCTGACCATCTTCTATATCAACTGTCAGAATCTCTACAGTTATGGAATTTTGATTTAAGAACTCACCATTCTTTGGAGACGCAAACATCAATGAGGGTGATACTGTATCCACGGATATTGTAATAATCGAAGTCTGGGCAGTCTGACCGGCATCGTTTGTTATTTCAGCCTGAAGAGTGTACTGGCCATCTCCGAGGGTGACCTGAACCTGACCCTCTCCATTTGCATCAACATTAAAAGTAAAATCTGCCACATTAAAAATATGTATAACTCCCTCTGTACCCTCTGTAACGTGCTCCGTCTTTACCTTTATAGTAAACTGTAGACCTGATGTATTTGAGTCTTCATCATCGATTGCTGTAAGGGTCTTGCCATCTTCAATATTCAAAAAGCTTATTGTAGGCTCTTCTATATCCACATCAACATCAACTGAATTTGAATTTGCTGTATTACCGTTTGCATCCATTGCAACAACTACTATCCTGTATTGACCGGTACTTAGAGTGACCCTGAAGCTGTAGGTCCCATTCTGATCATCAAACAGATTAGCAGGGGTATAGGTTACCTCATCTTCTGTTGACCTATCTATGAGATGCAATGTCAGATGATTTGCATCCGGCACATCTACAAAGCTACCTGTCACATCAATCTGTAATCCATTTGCTGAAGGATCTTTGTCATCAGCCTGTGTCAGAAATGCACCATCTTCTGGAGTATCAATTGTGATCTGAGGTGGAATAGAGTCTACTGTATAGGTATACTCTATTGTGCTACCACTCTTTGGTTGTTGAGTGTTTGTCTCTGTAACCGTTGCTTGTAGTTTCACAGTACCCTCAGGGAGGGTTACAAAAAATTCACTCTTACCTCCTGTGACTGTCCCCTGATAATTCTCTTCATTGCCACTTATGTCTTTTACAGTTAGGGTTACAGTACTCTCATCTGCACAGGTAGTTGTAAAGGTTATTGTCTTTTGCAGGCCATCGGTGGCAGGATCTTCATCATCATTTGCAAGAAGAATACTACCATCTGGCGGATCGAGCTCTGCAATACAACGTCCGGTATCTATTGTTATCTGTATCTGTGCAAGTACTTTATGATCATCATCCTCGATATCATCCACATATACCCATGCAGTAAGTATTACATCACCCTCCGGGAGTGTTACATCCTTAAAGGTAGCCTCACCATCCAGCAGGGAAGACTCAATGGGTGTTCCGTTGTTTATTGCAAGATAGGCGACTGTAGCAGTACCAACACCAACACATCTAATTTTCACATCATACTGAAAACCATCTTTATCAGGATCCATGTCATCAGAATTTCTATATGTAAGACCATGCTGTGGAGCCACAAAATAGCATTTTTTGCTGACCACCTCTGCTGCAACAGTCTTTCTTGCAGTCGCACTCTTTCCAGCCTTATTGGTAACAGTTGCCGTTATCTGGTTATCACCATCATAAAGAGTAAACTCATCATAAACAGCTCTGTTATTGGAGACCTTTATCTTTAATACATTTTTGTCTGGATCAAGGGAATTTGTGACACTCACCTCCTGACCATCTTCCACGTTGGTGGTATATATTACCAATTTTGTCTGTATATTGGGTTTGGTAAGGTCTTTATCGTCTTCAATAGAGTATGGTGTTGCCCTTTGATCTTTTCCTCTTGGTTCTGAAATAACAATAGTTGGAGTTGGT
>CAYSBA010000094.1:0-5999 GCA_964429075.1 uncultured bacterium | reverse complement strand
AGATTATTGGCGAATAATTCTGTTAAGTCCCCTATCCTGTATCAATAGACAGTTTCTGTCGATCTTTGCCTCAAGATCACCAGGTAGATGGACAGTCTTCAATTCTTTTCTATCTTTTATAAGCTTGATAACCGAGTTAAGATGTACTTCTCGAGGCCTTCTTGGTCCTTCTAAGGCTTTTGAAAATATAAAGATAAGAAACTCTATCCATAGACTCTCTGAGAGCTCTTCAAAAATTTTAAGAGGGATCCTTAGAGGGAGTTTCGAGGTAAGATCCTTTTTAATATATCTCTTTTGAATATCGAAAAATATATCTTCAAGAAATTGGGTTACATCCAAAAAGTGTTCTGACGTCCGTGCAATATTTTCTATTGCATATTCACCAAAACACTCTACTATTACAGGCATTATTTTGTGTCTTATTCTATTTCGTTCAATCAAAAGATCATCGTTTGTTGGATCATTTATGTAGGGAATCTTATGGTCTGAAATATATGTCAAAAGCTCGTATTTTCTGCAACGTATCATCGGCCTTATTATTCTATCTTCTCTCAGTGGCAATATGCCTCTCAATCCTCTGATACCTGTTCCCTTAAAAAGTCGTAAAAGAACCGTTTCAGCCTGATCGTCAATTGTGTGAGCTGTTGCAATAAGGTGGGCATCTTTTTCTTTGAGAAGTTGTTTGAGCATCTCGTATCTCAGCTCTCGAGCAGCTTCTTCTTTTGATACCCCTCTTTTTTTACAATATGACATAACATCAACGTGCAGGATATGATGCTTGATCTTTTTCTTTTTACAGAATTGTGCAACAAGATCTGCATCGGTTTTATCGTTACTCCTTAAGTGGTGTCTTACTGTAGCACAGAGTAGATCAAAATCCATTTGTGTTGATAGTCTTTGTAAGATATCAAGCATTGCCATAGAGTCTGGACCGCCTGAGACTGCAGCGATAAGGGTCTTTTGTTTTATATTACAAATACTGAGAATGGTCTTTCTGACCCTATCAAGAAGGCTGTAATCTTTATCCTTCATATCCAGGGATTATTTGTTGTCTGTAAAAGTCCTCATATATCGTGGATCTTTTGATAAGCTCATCATGCGTACCTGTCGCAACGATCTTACCATCGTCTATAACAACAATATAATCGCAGTCGTATATTGTAGACAATCGATGAGCTATTATAAGGGCAGTCCTGCTTTTTAGAAGGTATTCAAGGGCCTCCTTTATTTTTGATTCAGATGAGGAGTCTAAGGAGCTTGTTGCCTCATCTAATATAATTATTGGTGCATCCTTATAGATTGCCCTTGCAATTGCAATCCTCTGTTTTTCACCACCTGATATGTCATGATTTTCACTACCAATAACAGTGTATATCCCATTGGACATCCTTTTTACAAAATCCAGTGCATAAGCCTTTTTGAGGGCATAAATAACTCGATCCTTATCAACAGGATGGGGTGTATATGCAACATTGTCAAGGACAGTTGTGTTGAATATTACTGGATTTTGAGGAACTATCGCAATAGATGCCCTCAACACAGATAGATCTATTTTTCGGATATCCTTACCATCTATTGTTATGGATCCACTATCTGGATCATAAAACCTTGGAAGAAGGGAGACAAGGGTGCTCTTGCCCTGACCGCTTTTGCCAACGAGTGCTATCTTCTGTCCTGCCTGTATCTTGAGATTTATCCCCTTAAGGACAGTGTGATTGCTGTAAGAGAAAAAGACATCTCTAAATTCTATAGAGTCTTTGAGTTGTAATGGTCTTATCTTTTGTTGATCTCTTCTAAGGCAGAAAGTCTCAAGTCTGTTGGGTGTATCCAGCACCTCAAAGATTCTGTTTGCAGATGCGATACCCGGTTGCAGTATGTTGTTAAGGTTGCCAAAGGATTTTAGAGGTTGATAGAGGATCATAACAGTTGCAAAGAAGGAAATAAAGTGTGCTGGATCGAGCCTGCCTGTTGATACCATCTTTGTGGCATAGATAATAACACCGGCAAGGGCGATCGCACCAAGCGTTTCCATAACCGGTGTAAAACCACCCATAGATTTTAACATCTTGGTATATACTCTGTAGTAATCGTTGTTGATATTTTTAAAGCGCTCTTTTTCTATTTCTTCCATCAGGAATGTCTTTACAATCCTTATATTTGGGATTTTTTCCTGTAGAAAGTTGGTCATTCTCCCAATGTCACTTTGAGCACTCTGACTCCTTTCTCTTACCATCTTACTGAATCTATAGATTGGATAAATTGCAGTTGGTACAACGAGAAAAAAGATAGAGGCAAGTTTAAAATCAAGATAAAAGGTGAGCCCCACCAGTACAATTACCTGCAGTGAATCTCTGATAAGAACTCCAGTTGCAAATGTGACTGCCTGCTCCAACATCTTTGTATCGTTTGTGCATCGAGAGATAAGATCTCCAATCTTGAATCTATCAAAGGTTTTGATATCGAATTTTATTATCTTTTCAAAGAGAGCTATCCTGATGTCCCTTGAAATTCGCTGCCCTATGAGACCCATTATATAAAGCTGTCCAAAGTACGACATACCTCTTATAAAGGCAACAATAACTATGGCAATTGGTAATATTATTTTTATTGTCTCGCGATCTGGATTTAGTTTTAAAAAATAGGTTCCAAATTTGCCAAGTATTTCAAATCCAGTCTGACCGCCAACAAAGATATAACGCACAAGTGGCCCTACCATGTATGCATAAATACCGGTTGTTGCAGCAAGAATACTCATACAAAAAAGCGCAAAAATAAAAAGATGGATATAGGGTCTTAGATAACCAAGAAGTCTGAAATAGGTCTTCATACCCTCTGTTTTAACCCTTTATTTTACCTTCTAAGGCAAAGATTTTCTTTACATGTTTAAGTATAGTATTTTTTATCCCCTTATAGTCAAGCCCGTAGAGGGATCTCAACTCCTTTTGTGATCCATGTTCTATAAATTTGTCCGGCAGGGAAATTGGGATTACCCTTCTTGCAATCCCCTCTTCTGCTATAAGTTCGCTTATAGCTCCAAACAATCCTCCAATTTGTGTGTTTTCTTCGGCAGTAAAGATATAATTTGAAGAGACTATTAACTCTTTTATCCGCTCTTTATCGATAGGTTTAATACATTGCACATTTACCACACAGCAACTTATATGGGTGTGGAGGTCCTTTGCAGCCTCAACCGCCTCCCATACCGGATGTCCCGTTGCAAGTATAAGTACCTCAGCTCCTGGATTTCCAAATAGAATCTTGGATGAACCTTTTGGGATAAATTCTATAGGTGTCTCCTTGAGACCTCTTATTTCACCCCGTGGAAATCTGATTGCAACAGGACCATCAATCTTCATTGCAGAGTGTAGCATGCTTCTTAGTTCATTTTCGTCTGCAGGAACAAAGATGGTTATATTGGGTACAAGCCTTAAATAACTCAGATCAAAGGCACCCGAGTGAGTCGCTCCATCTTCACCAACTATTCCTGCCCTATCAATAACAAATACTACTGGTAGGTTTTGAAGACATACATCATGAATAATTTGATCATAAGCCCTCTGTAGAAAGGTTGAATATATTGCAACAAAGGGTTTTAGGCCCTGAGTGGCCAGACCTGCTGCAAAGAGTACTGCATGTCCTTCTGCAATACCCACATCAAAAAAACGGCCTTTAAATAGTTTTGAAAATTCTGAAAGTCCGGTACCATCAGTCATTGCACCGGTTATTGCCACTACATGTGAATTCTTGTTTGCAATATCAATCAGGGTCTCGCCAAATATTTTGCTGTAGCTCTTTTTTTTACCCTTTTTGGGTCTACCTGATGCAATATCAAATCCACCTACGCCATGAAAGATCCTTGGTGATTCCTCTGCAGGGGGATACCCCTTACCTTTTTTTGTTACAACGTGTAAAAGCTGTGGACCTTCTGTGTAGGATTTTATGTCATTAAGGACACTTATAAGTTCTGGGATATCGTGTCCATTGATGGGGCCGGTGTATTTAAAGCCAAAACCCTCAAAGAGTATACCGGGGGTCAGTAGTACTTTAGATGATTCCAGTACCCTGCTGATTATGGTATAGATATCTTCACCAACATGGGGTATATTGTTCAGGACTCTCTTTATCCTTCTCCGCCATAGGTTATACTGCCTCCCGGTAAATTTACGGGAAAACCACGTACTTATTGCACCCACATTCTTTGAAATAGACATACTGTTTTCGTTGAGAATAACTATAAGGTCTCTTTTGATTTCTCCGGCATTGTTCATCGCTTCAAAGGCAAGGCCACCGGTCATTCCACCATCCCCAATAACAGCCACTACCTTCCCTTTTTTCGCTAAGAATCTCTTTGCTTCAAGGATACCTAATGCTGCAGAGATACTCGTCGATGCATGTCCTGTACCAAAATGATCGTGCATGCTCTCTGATCTTCTGGGGAATCCACTAAGACCTCCAAACCTTCTGAGGGTATGGAAGTCATTAAACCTTCCTGTTATTAATTTGTGGGCATAGCTTTGATGACCTACATCCCAGATGATAACATCTTCTGGTGAGTTAAATACATAGTGAAGAGCAAGTGTGAGCTCTACAACACCGAGAGAACTTGCAAGATGGCCACCATTTTTGGATACAACATCTATAATACAGCGTCTTATTTCATCTGCAAGGAGATTCAGCTCTTCTAAAGTAAGCCCTTTTATATCCTCTGGAGAATCTATTGAACTCAAGTATCTATAACCATTCATATTATCTGTCACGATGAACAAGCATTTTGGCAATCTCTTTTAACATCTTTGCCTTTTCTCCAAATATTTTGAGATGTTCTATTGCCTCGTTGGAAAGTCGTTCTGAGAGTTCTTTTGACCTCTCAATGCCAATTAAAACAGGAAATGTTGTTTTGCTTGCATCTATCTCTCTGAAGGGTTCTTTGCCAGAATTTGCCCTGTTACCACTGAGATCGAGTATGTCATCTACAATCTGAAATGCAAGGCCAATCTTTTTTCCGAATTCTCCAAGTGCCTCTACTTGTTCTTCACTACCACCTCCAAGCATGGCCCCACCATAACAGGCAAGATAGAATAGACTCCCTGTCTTTTTGAGATTAATGTCCATAAGGGTATCAGTATCCATAAACAGGCTCTGACGACTTATGTCCATCATCTGCCCACCAGTTAGCCCCGAAGGACCTATCCAGTGAGCAACTGTTGTAATAAGATGAAGATATTGCATCTTAGTCAGCTTATCTGTAAGATTTGCAGATGTTAATGTTTCAAAAGCAAGTATTATAAGGGCATCACCTGCAAGGATTGCCCCACCCTCACCAAATACCCTGTGACAAGTAGGCTTGCCTCTTCGGTAGTCATCATTGTCCATAGCTGGCAGATCGTCATGAATGATTGAAAAGGTGTGTATCAATTCAATTGAACAAGCGTAGTCTAATGCATCTTCGTCGGTTCCACCAACAACCTCTGAACATGCCAGAGTAAGTATAGGTCTTATTCTTTTACCCCCTGGTATCAAAGAGTAGCTCATAGCATCTTTCAGTATCTCAGGAGTATCTTTGAGGGAAAGTAGAATCTCTTTCAGACGCCTGTCAATTCTCTTTTTTCGTTCATCAAGATAGAGTTTGATATTCATTTATACCCCATTTTTTATGAATTATTGTTTTGAGAAAAGAGGCTGGCATCCACCTTTTGGATCTCAAAACCCTCTTCATTTTCAGTAATTATTTTAATCTTTTCTTCAGCCTCATTCAGTAGCTGCTGGCATTTTTTTACAAGTTCCATACCCTCCCGGTACAGATCTATTGATTTTTCAAGACCGACATCTCTTCTCTGAAGGGTCTCTGTTATCTCTTTTATACGATCCATCATCTGTTCAAAGCTAAGCTTCTGTTTTTCTGTTTTTTTTGTCATCAAAAACCCTTTTATTAAACTTAATTTGTTTTATCAGATTATGAAATAAAAAGCAATCTACATCACTGTAAGACTATACTACAC
>CAYSBA010000093.1:0-6031 GCA_964429075.1 uncultured bacterium | reverse complement strand
GATTTAAGAAAAATCACTTGATTTTTTTTTAAAATTAATTTCTACTATTATTGATTTAATTAATCCTTTATAAAATTTTAACAGGAGCAACCTTATGAAAAGATTTTTGTTGGCTGCCTTTCTTGTTAGTTTTACACTAATCGGTTGTAAGTGTGGTGACGACCCATTGGGTCAGGTGGAGTTTAAGTTAGAGGTCACACCAAAAGAGCTTGACTTTGGCCCCACAAAGATTGGTGCCAGTGAAGATAAGATGATAACTATAAAGAATGTGGGCATGAAGGATGGAAAGATAACGACCCCAAAATTAAAAAATAATGACAAAAGATTCACAATAGATCCAATATCTCAAACTATAAAGGCAGGAACTACAGTTTATTTAAGGGTAATCTTTACACCAGACGATCTTTCAAAAGTTCAGGATACCCTTGTTATTGAATCTGAAAATGGTGATCAGAGGTTCGAGATTGCACTGTGTGGAAACTGTAAGATTCCCGACATAGAGGTGTGTTACATTGGCGATGATGGTGAGGTATGTAATGTCCCAGGCGAGGTGTTAAAGGCAACTATTATGGTTAGCGATGTTGGAGATGAGGGCAGTCTTGATTTTTATGTCAAAAATAGCAAAGATGCCACGCTGGACCTTAACGTAAATGAATTTAGTAGATCTGAGGGCACAAGCTCAGAGTTGACAATGAATCCAGAGCCCTTCCCACAATCTGTCATTGCTCCAGGTGATAGCAAAAGTTTTCAAATAAGATTTAAACCTGTTGACTACAATTTTGAAAAGACAACACTAAGGATAGAAAGTAATGATCCAGATGAGTATCTGGTGGAAGTGGTTGTTGAAGGTAGACTCCACATCCCAAAGGCATGTATAGATCCAATCCCGCCAACAATAGATTTTGGAGAGGTAGAGATTGGTTCTACAAAGACTATGCAGATGAAAATAACCAACTGTGGTGAAGAACCACTTGAAGTAAGTCGTTTCGAACTTCAGGATTCAACTGGTGAATTCGGGATTCCATCGCCACCTTCGATACCTGTGACTTTACAACCTGGTGAAGAACTTACAACAGAACTCACATATTCACCATCTGATCTTGGCGTTGATGAGGCAAGGCTCTATCTGACCACTAATGATCCTGAGTCAAGCAACGGATGGCTTACCCTGAGAGGAGAAGGTATTCTCGGTCCTTCTTGCGATCTTGATGTTCAGCCAAGGGTGGTGAATTTTGGAGCTGTTGCCTTTGGACGCAGTAAAAGCAAGACAATCTATCTTGTGAATGTGGGGACAGAACCGTGTGAAGATGTAACTGTATCAGATCCGGATCCAGATCCAGACAATGAGTTTGCTATTAGTGGCCTTCCAGGCCCTGTCACAATCAATCCTGGTGTGAGTTATCAGGTTACTGCAACCTACAGCCCCAATCAGAATGGAGCCAGCCCATCTTCACCAGATAGCTCAAGCATACATGTTACATCCAACGACCCACTTGAGCCAGATATAGAGGTTGTACTTCAGGGAAGTCCAATCGATGTAGGCAATACATGCTACCTTGAGGCAGATACAGCCCCTGTTGATTTTGGTCTTGTCGCACTTGGTAATACGGTAATGAAGAGGGTTACTTTTACCAATTATGGTGGAGATGATTGTGAGATACCCAAAATACAGTTTTCAGATAGTTCTGATCCAGACTATTTCTTTACAGATCCAGGTCAGCTTCCTTCAAATTTCAATACAATTACGGTTTCACCTGGTTCGAGCTTCTTTCTTGATATCTCTTTCAGACCTCAGAATGTTGGTACAAGGGATGCCCAGCTTGAGATCTATGAGGGAAATCCAGTGTTCAGCAGCCTGAACACTGTTGTAGATATTACCGGTAAGGGTAAGGGTCCAAAGATATGTGTATCTCCACAACAGGTTGATTTTGGTGCTGTACTTGTTGGTAGTACTGCAACAGATAATCTGCTTGTAATCAACTGTGGTACTGATAACCTTGTTGTAAATTCCTATGATTTTTCAAATGGTAGCTCTCCTCCATTTGGTTTTGCAACGATACCTCAATCACCGGTAACACTTACTCCTGGAGATAGCGTTACTGTGGAATTATCTTTTGCACCTCAGGATTATATTGAATATGAAGGATGGTTAAAGATTACAAGCAGTGATCCTACACAGGGGACTACTATGGTAAAGCTTACTGGAAAAGGCGCTGCACAATGTGGATTAAGATGTGCACCCAATGCACTTACTTTTTATAATATCTATGCAGGCAGTTCAAGCACAAAGAGAACAATCTGTGAAAACATAGGGCTTGATGCAAAGAGGATCGACTCAATCGATCTTGCTCCAAACAGTTCAACAGAATTTACGTTAAACTTCGACAGCCTGCCTGTTACATTGCAAACAGGAGATTCATTTATTATTGATGTTACATACGCACCAGCTGATCAGGGGCAGGATAGTGGTAAGGTGGTGGTAAAAAGTAGTGGCTGTGGTGATGAAACAGACGAAATTACACTGAATGCAAGTGCTATATCTGCAACTACAAATATCCCTGAATGTATAACACCGCAGACCTTCAACCCGATGGTAGAATGGATCTGGAACCAGAACTCCACATCTGTCTTACCAGATTATAATCAGGTGTGGATGACTCCTATTGTTGCACAGATGACAGATGACAACGGTGATGGAGCAATAGATCATAATGATATACCCGATGTCATCTTTTCTACATGTAAAAGTGTTAATGTAAGTTCTACAGATGCAGCTACCCCTATTCCTGCTGTAATTAGAGTTGTGAGTGGTGATGATGGTCACGAACATTATACAATAAACCTGCTGCCAGATATGGCGATCAACAGTGAAAACCAGCTTGCTGTTGCAGATATAGATGGAGATAACAGGCCTGAGATAATTGCAGAAAAATTAGTTGATAATCCGGGAACAGGTCCTATGGGTATGCAGGGTCATTATGTGTCTGGGAATTTGCTGGCCTTTGAGAATGATGGAACCCTGAAATGGGAGAGTGATCCTTGGACACGGCCACAGACTGAAATAGAAGATGCAAGTGCTATGTCTATTGCCGATCTTGATGGAGATGGTAAACCTGAAATCATTCTTGGAGATCATGTGTATAGAAACGATGGAACACTATGGTGGAAGGGTGATGATCCTCAGCGTGCAAACACAGGTCATGGTGCAATGTCTACAGTAGCTGATCTTGATCTTGACGGAAGACCAGAGGTCATTGTTGGTGCAAGAGCCTATCGTTACAATGGGGTTTTGTACTGGGATGCATCAGAAGTGCCGAACGGAGGTATGCCAATGGTGGTGGACCTTGACGGAAATGATGATCCATATCCAGAGGTTGTTGTTAATATAGGAAAAGAAGATGGTTCTGAGATATGGGTCCTGGAACACGATGGCACCCTGAGACAGGGACCTATCCGTGTAAATACCACAGATGATACAATTCTTGTAGTTGAGATGGCTGCAGGAGACCTTGATTGTGATGGCCAGGCTGAGATAGTTGTCCCAGCAGAGGATAAACTTGTTGCCTACGATTCTGACCTTACTGTTATGTGGGAGGCAAATATTAGCGACATGACAGGTTCTGCGGTACCATCGGTTTTTGATTTTGAGGGTGATGGTTGTTATGATGTTGTCTTTGCAGATGAAGGTACTGTATACATATTTAGAGGTACTGATGGGACAAAGATCTACGAAAAGGGCAGGCCATCTGTAACAGGCTGGGAGATACCGGTGGTTGCAGATGTTGATGGAGATAACAGGGCAGAGATTGTTGTGGCAGTTAATTCTAGGACAAGTCCTGGTGGAATAATGGTACTTGGGAACTCAGACAACAATTGGGTAAAGGCCAGAAAGATCTGGAATCAGCATGATTATCACATTACCAACATTGAGGAAAATGGCACTGTGCCAAGACATGAAGTTCCTCACTGGCAGAAATACAATATTGTCAGAGGACAGAATGCAGAATGTAATAGCTTTTAAGAAAGAAATCCTGATTTTGTGACAACTCTTTGTTCAATTTTGTATGGGGTTCAATAAAGAGAGATATTTTGCAGTTTGACACAAATCTGGCAGAGTGTTATCCCATTATCATGAAATTGTTTGTTTTTTACATCGCAATCTTTATTTTTTCATTAACAGGATGTTCACGAACACTTTACCAGGACGGTGATGAAAATGTTACACCAGAATGTGTTGTGGATAATGACTGTTTTGTTTGGGAAAGATGTGATAACGGTAAATGTGTAGCAGCAAATCCTTGCGGCAAAGTTGAATGTGAATGCGAATATGACCAGGATTGTCAGATAGAATATATATGTGAGGATGGTAGCTGCATCGAGGGTTGCAGAGGGGATAGAGATTGTGATGGATCAAGGATCTGCGTGGATGGTAAATGTGCTGAACCGCCTTCATGTCAGAATTTTAAACAGTGCAGTAGCGATACTGATTGTTATAATGGCAGGTGTACTTTTGGCATCTGCATTTGCAACTCAAATAACTCACAGTGTACAAATCTTACTCCATGCATAAGTGATGCAGATTGTGGAGGGATGAGTTGTCTTTTTGGTTTATGTATCTGCAATATACCGGGTAATGGTGGTGGACAAAACAACTGTACAATGCTCTCACAGTGTCAGACCCCTTTAGATTGTGGAACAGGGCAATGTATTTCAGGCTTCTGTATCTGCCTTTAATTCTTGGCTGTATTGTACTTTCATGTGGTGGTAAGGCACCTATTATCCTTGGTGTCAGTTATTCAGCCTTTGTTCTTGAAAGGGGTGTATCCATAGAGATCGATGCACAGATAGATGATGATAACATAGATAGTGTAAAGCTCTTTTACAAATTAAAGAAAGACGATGTCTTTCATGGACTTGATATGAACAATACAGCAACCAGTGGTTATTTTATAAATCTCGGTCCCTTTTTTGAAAAAGATGATCTTTTTTTCTATATACTGGCCACAGACAGATCCGGTCTAACTGCGCGCTATCCCTCCAGTGATAATTATTTAGAGATAAAGATTACACCAGATTAGTATGGGAGGACTCTCTACAGATCTATATCAGTTGACAATGGCAGCTGGATATGTCTGTTCAGGAAGGAATCATTATGCTGCTTTTGAACTCTTTTTCAGAAATTTGCCAAAGAATAGGGGATACCTGATTGCATGTGGGATTGAAGATGTAATAAGTTATGCGTTGAATCTGCAATTTGGTAAAGAAGAGATAGAATTTCTAAAAAGACATCCCTATTTTAAAGATGTAGACGATACCTTTTTTAGATGGCTGAAGGATTTTAGATTTTCAGGGGATATAAGAGCAGTCAGAGAGGGTAGTATAATCTTTCAGGAGACTCCTGTTGTTCAGGTGGTGGCGCCTATTGCAGAGGCTCAGATACTTGAGACATACTTCCTTACCACGATTACCTTTCAAACTATGATAGCCACAAAGGCTTCTCGTGTAGTCCTTGCCGCTGGATCAAGACCTGTAGTTGACTTCGGTACCAGAAGGGCACATGGCTACAAAGCTGGTCTTAGTGCAGCAAAGGCATGTTACATCGGAGGGTGTGTTGCAACATCAAATACAGAAGCCGGGATGTTGTTTAATATTCCTACGGTTGGGACAATTGCCCATTCGTGGATAATGTCTTTTGATGATGAAATAGAAGCAATAAAGGTATATCGAACATATTTTCCTGAAAATACAGTTTTTTTACTTGACACATATGATGTAATAAAGGCAACCCATAGACTTGTAAAATCTGGCTTACAGGTAAAGGCGATAAGGATAGACAGCGGTGATTTGGTGAGGTTGTCTAAACAAGTAAGGAAAATCCTTAACGAATCTGGTCTTGATAGTGTAGGGATAATTGCAAGCGGTGACCTTGATGAGTATAGGATACAGGATCTTATTAAAAAGGGTGCTCCAATAGATTCATTTGGTGTGGGGACTCATATGGTAACATCATCAGATCAACCCTATATAGAAT
>CAYSBA010000092.1:0-6146 GCA_964429075.1 uncultured bacterium | reverse complement strand
GTATAGATGGCATGCAGGTAAAAAATCAGGGGATCCTCAGTGCAGGTTCATACACCATCATAACAGACGATCCTCAACTACCAGGAGATAGTGATCCAACAATATTCAATGTATTCTACAGACCTTTGCTCGATGTAAAAAAGGATGCCTCAGTGAGCGGTCAGGGTGGCAGGATTGCAGACCCAGGTGATACAATAGACTATACTATTACAATAACAAACAATGGTAATCGCCCTGCAGAGGATGTAACTGTAAAGGATGTACTCGATCAATATCTCACAGATGTGCTGGTTGATGGGGGTACTTTTGATGCAAACACAAAGAGTATCACATTTACATTCCAGGATAACCCATCTCTACTCAGAATAGATCCCTCAATAGGGGTTACCCTCACATATCATACAAAGGTAGCTTTAAATACACCAGATGGATATATCATCTCAAATCAGGCACAGATCAAGCACCGACTTGATCAGGATGGCATCCTATCAGATGATCCTCTAACATCGCAGCCTGATGACCCTACCAAGGTACAGGTCTACAACAGGGCAGATCTAAGTGGATCTACAAAGGAGGTTATAGACTTAGATGGCGGAGGCTTCAGGCCCGGGCAATGGGTAGAATACATTATAAAGGTTATTAATAGTGGTGTAAGTGCTGAGGGTGCGGTAGTGGTAGAGGATGAGATAGATATGACAAAATTTGATAACATCCAGCTTATAACTCCTGGTGTGTTTGATGGACAGAAGATCATCTGGGATCAATCCACTGTATCTGGATTGTCACATATAGACCCACAACAGACAGTAGAGATCAGGTTTAAGGCAAGACTAAAGAACCTTCTTCTGGATGGAACAGCAGTCTCAAACCAGGCCTTTATAACTGATCAAAATAGTAACAGAATACCAACGGACGATCCTGCAACACCCCAATTAGACGATCCAACTGTATTTTATATCACAAGTAGTCCTGATTTTTCAGATTCCACAAAGGTCGTAGAAGACCTGAATGGAGGATATTTTGAACCTGGTGACCTTGTTAAATATACACTGGTGGTAAAAAATACCGGTGATTCACCTTCTGATGTAACGGTTAAAGATCCTCTCAGTTCGTGGCTCGAAGAGGTAGAAATCGGCCAAGGTGGAACACTTAAAGATGGGACAATCCGGTGGGATCCTTCATCAACGCCTCAACTTTCAGATTTTTCCGGACAGATTGAGCTCTACTTCATAGCAAGGATAAAAGATGACACACCCGATGGTACGGTAGTGTCCAATCAGGCATCAATTACGGGAGGAAATTTGACACAGCTTACCGATGATCCAACAACACCACAGTTAGACGATCCAACCAATTTTGTTGTGGTTGCAAAACCAGATTTTTCAGACACTACAAAAGAGGTCTTGCTCGAAGACGATGATGGGCTCTACGAACCTGGTGATTGGGTCATATACAGGATCAGGGTGATAAATACAGGAGGTAAAGATGCCCAAAATGTACATGTTATAGATTCACTACCATCAGGCAGTTTCTCTGAAATTGAGCCCATGGATGGTGGAAATCTATTGTCAGATGAAACGGTCGAATGGATTGTTCCACAGTTGCTTAAAGGAGAAAGTATAGAACTAAGGATAAGAGCAAGAATATCACTGTCTTTGACAGATGGTACGGTTGTAAGCAATCAGGCAACTGTATCATCAGAGGGTATTGAGGCTCTTAGTGATGATCCATCAACACCACAGATAGATGATCCAACAACCTTTATTGTAACTGCAAAACCAGATCTTTTTGTTACAAAGAGTGTAGAGGATTTAAGTGGTGAACCTGACATAACAAGACCTTCAGATATATTAAAATATACAATAACAATTGAGAACAGAGGTCATGCACCTGCAAAAGATATTGTTGTACTGGATCCAATCGATTCCCATCTGGTGGGTATCCAGCCCGACTCTGGAGGAATAATCAACGGAAATAAAATAAGGTGGGATTATACAACAACACAAGAGCTTCAATCCCTCCAGCCAGGAGACAAAGTGAACCTCAGCTTTTTTGCAACAGTCTCTGTGGATACTCCAAATGGTACAAGGATAGCAAATCAGGCCTTTGTTACCTATGAAGGACATAATGATACAATCTACTCCGACGATCCAAGAACATCAGAACAAGATGATCCTACAGTTGTACAGGTTATATCTACAGTGGATCTCAGTGAGTCTACAAAGATATACTCAGATGAAAATGGACAAATGCCACATCCTGGCGACTGGATCACCTATAAGATTGTAGTAATAAACAGTGGTGATCAGTCAGCCAGAAATGTTATTGTAACAGACCCTGTTGATGAATATTTTGAAGAGATAGAACCGATCACATCTGCAAGAATTGATGGTCACACCATTATCTTCAGCTATGAAGATGTAAATGAGCTAAAGAGAATACCACCCGGAAGCTCTGTGTCGTTGTACTTCAGAGCAAAATTAAAACTACCAATAGAAAATGGGACAACAATATCCAATCAGGCCTTTATAAGTGCAGATGATGTAGCTGATCCATTCCCAACAGACGACCCAACAACAGAGGAGAAGGATGATCCTACGAGCTTTGATGTTGTATCATCGCCAAAGATAAATATTGAAAAAGAGGTGTTTGATTCGGCAGGTAGAAGACTTACGAGAGATCTATGGAGTGTACCGGGTGAAAGGATTTATTATACTATCAAGATCTATAATACCGGTGATGATACACTGAAAAAAGCAGTTGTCCAGGACAGGGTTGATCCTTGGTTGATGGACATCGAGGTTGAAGATGGTGGTAGTTTTGATCTATTTAACAGAAAGATAACCTGGAATATTGATAATCTTTTACCTGGTGAAGAAAATACCCTATATTTACATTTTTCTGCCACTATCAAGAACTATATTACAGATGGTACTGTAATCACCAATCAGGCCATATTAATAGACCAGCAGAATAACCATTATCAGAGTGACGATCCTGTCACACCAGAACCTGATGATCCAACAGAATTTACTGTAAGAGAACTTCCTGACATAAGAGGTGCGACTCTAAGCTATGTTGATCAAAATGGTGGCTATTTGATGCCGGGGGACGTAGCAGACTTTGTGTTAACGATCACCAACAACGGTGGAATAGATGCTACCAACCTTGTAGTAAAGGTGCCGATAGCCAGTCTTGCTGACATGATTTCTATCGAAGAATTGCAGGATGGAGGCATTTACAACAATGGAGATATATACTGGGATTCGACAACTAACCAGAAGCTTAAAAGCCTTTCTGAAGGCGAATCGATAGACCTACACTTTAAGATAAGGATAAAACAGACCGTAGAGAATGGCACCAATATCCCGATTCAGGGATTTATCAACTTTGATCAGATCACAGATACACTTAAAACAGATTGGCCAGAGACCACAGATCTCTATGAAGATCCAGCGGTGTTACAGATTAGATTTCCATGGATCGATGAGTTTACCGATGTTGTCAGTCCTGTTGACGATAATTTTATACCTGGTGCAAGGATAAAATACACTATAAAATTTAGAAATACAGGTACAGTTGATGCAGAAAATATAGTCCTGACTGACCCTATAGATACAGATGCACTTAAAATAATCTCAGCCACAGAGGGGAGGATAGAATCCGATAGAGTGGTATTTGAGCTATCACACCTTGCACCCTCTCAAGAAAAAGAGCTTGAAATTGTTTGCAGAATAAAAGATAGCACACTTCCTGGCTATCTTGTTGTCAATCAGGCAAAGATTGACATACAGGATATTGACCCATTTTTAAGTGACGATCCATCCACAGCAGTACCAGATGATCCAACACAGTTTTTAGTTGTCCCTGGTGCAGATCTCAGTACAACCATAAAGTCATACTTAGATGCAAATGGTGGACAGGTAATTCCAAAAGACTGGATTAATTATGAAATAAGAGTAGTAAATAGAGGGACAGCACCAGCACATAATGTGGTTGTAACAGACCCTGTAGATGTAGATCACCTTGAATCAATAGTTGTATATCAGGGGGGACTCCTGGACGGCAATACAATTAGGTGGGACCCTGATACAACACCAGAGCTATCACTGGTATACCCTGGCGAGGAAAATGCTGTGGTCTTAAAGTTTGATGCCCGTATCAAGTCTGATGTAGAAGATGGCACTATAATCTCAAATCAGGCTACAGTTTCATCAGAAGGGGTGGAATATCCGAGTGATGATCCCACTACCCCGGAACCGGACGATGCAACTAGTTTTGAGGTGGTTGCAGAGCCATATCTTGGTGATTCTACAAAGGAGTATTTCGACCTCAACGGTAGAGAGCCTGTTGCCGGTGATGAGATCCTCTACAGAATAAGGATAAAAAATACAGGTGCAAAGGACTCACAGGATACAGTATTCTACGATGTAATTCCCGAAGGCACCTATTATGTTGAGGGATCAACAAGATTGAATGGGATACCTGTAGATGATGTAAACGGATTAGCCCCCTTTTTGAATGGAATGACGATAAAGTCTGCAAAACCCGGGACACCAGATGGGGTTGTTTTGATCTACGACCGATCTGATACATCAACAGAGGCAATTGTGGAGTTCAGAGTAAGGATCAAGGATGATCTACCTTCGGGTATTGTAATCTGGAATCAGGGAAAGATCCTATCCAGAGGTGACAATTCAGAGTGGCTTACCGATAATCCAGCTACCCCCAATGTAAAATCAGATCCAACCTATTTTATCCTAGGTGGTGGTCCAGATTTACAGAGCTTCTACAAAAAGTGGTTTTTCGTAAAAGATGGAGGAACAGAAGGATTTTTGGATCAGGGAGATGTAATTGGTTTTCAGATGCTGATAACAAATACAGGAAGTGCACCTGCAGAGGGGGTTTATGTTACTGATACAATACCAGAAGGACTGTCATATGTGAAAGACTCTGCAAAGATAGATGAAAAAGATCTTACCGACGAACATGATGATGATCCCTTTCAATATATCGACGACCAAAAACTACTCGAGTTTTATATAGATAAAATAGAGCCAGGCCAAACCGTTGAGATTGAATTTCAGACAGATGTTATAGACTGTGTTGATGATATTTCAAATCAGGCAATGTTAACATACAACAACTTTGTGGTACTTTCAGATTCAATAACTGAGACATCCGAAAAGGAAAAGACAACCCTTCCATCATGTTCCACTCAGGACATAATTATATCACGGCTCTACGCAGAGGATCCAGAAGGTGGTGAGGTCCTTCCCGGAGACAGAATTGATTTTACAGTGGTAGTAGAAAATAGAGGAAACAACAAGGTATCTTCCCTTATCCTTGAGGATCCACTCGCAGATTATTTTGAAAATCCCAAGGTTTTAAGCCTGCCAGAAGGTGCATCCTGGAACGTTCAAACGGATCAACAGAATATCAGGTTAAGAATCGAAGGCCTATCTATTGATCCGGGTGGGAAGACATCTGTCAGCTTCAGGGTTGATATTAAAAAAGAGACAAGACCAAAATCGATAATAAAAAACTACATACAGTGGAAGACTGAGCATAACGAGGGTTTTACAAACACAGTATCATTTGTAGTGGGCGGTGTTCTCGGAACAAACTACATATCTGGCAGGGTTTTCTGGGACCGTGGGGAGCCTGACGGATCATTCTCAAAAGATGTCGACCTCGCCCTTTCAGACTTTACCGTCACCCTTACAAATCTTACTGAGATTAAGGATATTACTGATGAGGATGGAAAATTCCTGATAAGGGATCTTCCATCTTTTGTAACCGATTTAAAGCTGTATTCATCTGGAGGTGCTTTTATAAGCAAAAAAAATCTTGAGATTGAGAGTAAACTGGAAGATCTCGATCTACCTGTGATCCCATCTGGTGTGGTATACGATGCAAAGAGCGGCAGGCCAATCAAAGATGCAGTAATTCAGATATTAGATGAATCTGAAAAACTTCTTGCTGAAGATAAAATTTGTGAAGGATGTCAGTCTCAAAAGACAACAAAAGATGGTCTATATTTTGTTGAACTTAAAAACACCTCTTATGCAAAATTGAAAGTTGTTCCTCCAGGGTATTTCTATCAATTCCCATCAATCCTGTTTCATGCAGAAGGTGTGTATGAG
>CAYSBA010000091.1:0-6161 GCA_964429075.1 uncultured bacterium | reverse complement strand
GGTTTGTATCTTGTTATTGACATAGGATCGACAACAGTAAAGGGTGTAATTCTTGATGATAACCTGAATCTGCTTGAAAAAAGATATATATATCACAGATCACGTCCATTCAGGGTTGCAAACGAACTATACGATTATTACAAGAATTTTAAGGGATTAAAAAATATAGTCTGTACCGGTTCGGGAGGAAAATTCTTCTCTCAAAAAAAGGGTATTCCACACATAAATGAGGTTGTTGCTCAATACTATGCTGTAAAACAACTCTATCCTGCATCAAAGACGGTGATTGAGATAGGCGGGCAGGATACCAAAGTAATATTTTTGAATTCAGAGGGCATAGAGGATTTCAGGCTAAACAGTCAGTGTGCAGCAGGTACTGGAAGTTTCCTCGAACTTGTAGCAAGATATTATAACATATCAATCGAGGATTTTGCAAAAGAAGCACTACTTTCAAAAAGACCTCCATCAGTGGCAGGTCGTTGTTCTGTATTTGCAAAGACAGATGTGATCCATCTAAGACAGCAGGGGGTTCCACTCAGGGATATTGCTATGGCATTACATCTTGCACTTGTAAGAAATCTTGTGATGGAACTTGCAAGTGGTAAGGAGATCTTACCTCCTATTATCTTTCAGGGTGGATGTGCAGCAAATCCTGCACTGAGGAAGGCACTCATAGAGACCCTGAATATAAAAGAGAATGATCTGATAATCCCGAAGGAATACAGGTTTATGCCTGCGATAGGTGCAGCTATTGCCTTATGTGTTAATGATGATATAACAAAGCCGGGTCCTGTTACAGAAGAGGAGGAAACTCTCTGTTTGAGTTATTTACCTGCCCTAAAACCTAATGAAAAGATAATAACATCAATAAAGACAGATCCAAACACTTCATCAAATGAAGCAGTTGGCCCTAAAACATGGATGGGTATAGACATTGGATCTTCATATACCAAGATTGTTCTTATTGATAGAAATGGCAGAATAGTCCATAGAGAAAGCTTTAAAAACAGCGCTGAGTCAAATGAAAACATAAAGATGATCCTCTCTACTGTTGAGAGGTATAGACCCTTTGGTGTAGGTCTTACAGGTTCTGGAAGAAAACTGCTGTCTGAGCTTTTAAAAGGTTCTATTACAAGACCAGAGATTATAAGTCATGCCAAGGGTGCATCTCAGATTATAGAGGGCGATTTCTGTATAATAGAGATCGGTGGGCAGGACTCAAAGTTTATAGAAGTAAAGGATGGGCAGATCAGTCGATTTGCTATGAACAAGGCCTGTGCGGCCGGTACAGGACAGTTCCTTGAAGAGCAGGCAGAAAGAATGGGAATAGACCTGAAGGAAGAGTTTTCGAAGCTTGCGCTAAGGGCAAAAAGACCCGTATTCTTCGAATCAAGATGCACTGTGTTTATCGAATCCGATGTTGTTAGCCTGATCCAGAAAGGTGTGGCTGTAGAAGATGTTTGCGCCGGTCTATCTTATGCCATTGCACACAATTTTTTATCCACAATGCCTGATATTAAAAACTCACTGAAACATATTGAAAAAATTGTTTTTCTCGGAGGTGTTGCAGGAAATAGATCGGTTGTCTCGGCCTTTTCTACCCTGCTTGATCGAGAGATTATTGTCCCGGAGGACCACATGTTTACCGGCGCTTATGGTATAGCATTATATGCACTCGAAGAGGGGGCAGAGCTCAAACAAGATAGTCTTTACAGTGACTTAAAAATTGATACCTTTACATGTAGAAAATGCAGCCAGAGTTGTGCAATATGCGTTCTCAAAAGTGGTAGCAAACGCCTTTTCTCAGGTGGCAGGTGTGGTAGATACGACGGACTGAAAGAGGCTCCCATATATACAAATATAGATTATATGAGAGATGAATTTATCAATCTTATAAATAGGTATAATATTGATGGTGATCCACAATTTACTATACCATTGGTGCTGGATGTATGGGATCTTTTACCATACCTTGTTTTCCTTTTTAGAGAGCTTAAAATTCCTGTAGATTTTGGGTTGGATATCAGTAGAGATGAATATGATATTATAAAGAAGGAGTTTTCTGTAGACACATGTCTCCCTATCAAGGTATCACTGGCAAGGGCAAAAAAGGCTGCAACCCAGAATTATAGGGTCTTTATTCCTACAATCATAAAGACAAATCTGAAGCGATCTTTTTTTGTGGAATCCCACAATTGTAATATCGTTCAGTCCTTTCCCCATCTTGTAAGATCTCAGCTGAAGATAGATACCATATCGACCCAGATGATATTACAGGATGATCTGGCACCAAGGTTTCTTAATCTGGAAGATCTATCAAAACAGCTAAACAGACAGAAAAAGAAAATATTATTAGCATCAGAAAGGGCATGGCACATGCATCTTGAATATCTCAAAAATCTAAACAGATCTATTGTTGAAAGGATGAATGGCAGCAACATTGTAGTACCTATACTGACAAGGAGCTATGTGCTATTTGATCCACTGTTAAATTTAGATATCCCCAAGATAATCCAACAATCTGGTGCATCAGATTTCTTCTTGCATCTGCCTTATATTTCATATAGGCCTTCTGACCTTTTTCAATACATATACTGGACGAGGCCACAAAAGATGCTGGATCTATACAATCGATCACTCCAGCTTTCACAGGATTCAAGGGCACTTTTTCTCACCTGCTTTAAATGTGGACCGGATTCGTTTTTTGTATCATACTTAAGAGAGGCGATCGGCAAAAAAGGCCTACTTGAAGTAGAGATTGACGAACACACCACTTCGGTAGGACTTGAGACAAGGATCGATTCCTTCATAAATCGTGACATAAACAAAAGGCACCATGCAGGGTAGACTTTACATACCTCATATGTGTGATCATGCCTATGCCATGGCCGCAGCCTTCAGGAAGACTGGGGTAGACGCAGAGGTATTACCTCCTTCTGATAGCCAGTCTCTCAAACTTGGTAAAGCAATGTCAGATAGAGAGTGTCTTCCCTTCTCTATTACCCTTGGAGATCTGATTAAGGCAATCAATGACGGAATCTTTGATCCAGAAAAGGATGCCTTTTTTATGGCAAAATCAAAAGGTCCCTGCAGGTTTGGTCAGTATACGCCGATACAATCTTTGATGTTAGAAAGGGCCGGCTATGGAAGGATAAGGTTTGTTGGTGGTGATGACACAGAAGGTTATAGTGACATATACAGCACAAAGGAACAGTTTTTAGAATTCAAACGTGCCACCTGGCAGGGATTTGTCCTTGTGGATCTTATCTCTGCTGCACGCAACAGACTGTGGCAGATTGTTGGAGAGACTGTAGATATACTCTACAACAAATCTTTGAAGGCGATCGTTCGCTGGATCGAGGAAGGAAGGGATCTCTTTCAACTTGCAAGGCTGCTGGCAGAAGATTTTAACTCTTTTATTCAGAAGGACAATGAGCCTGTTCCAATGGTTGCGCTGATAGGTGAAATCTATATCCGTTACAATGATTTCTCAAATGCATGGATCAGAAAGAGGTTGTTATCCCTTGGATTTGAGGTGGTTGAGACCCCATTTTCAGAATGGTTCTACTATGTGAACTTTGCAAACCGCATCAGGGCAATTGAAAGCAATAGATTTTCCAAGGCACTTGGAGGTATCATTGTTGATGCCTTTCAGAGGACTGATGAAATCATGCTTTCTGAGCCATTTTATCCCATACTTGGCAGAAAGACCCTTAACCCACCGATAGAGACAATTATTTCTCTTGGATCAAACTATTTGTCAAAGAGGATATTTGGTGAGGCAATCCTCTCTATTGGAAAATCCTGCGAGGTTGTAAAACACATAGGTGTATCTGGAATTGTCACTATATCACCCTTTGGTTGCATGCCAGGGATGATTATGAGAGGACTTTTGGAATCTGTAAAAACTGACCTTAAAAATATACCTTGGCTGGATCTTACACTGGATGGCCAAAAGCCAACCCATCTTGATACGCGTCTGGAGGCCTTTGCATATCAGGTAAAAGAGCGTTTCAGGTCCTACTGTTTTGCAGGAAAAAATACATAGAATGTAGAACCCTTAGCTGGTTTTGAGCTGACAGTTATCATACCCCCATGATTTTCTGCAATCTGTTGTGCTACCGTAAGACCAAGTCCTGTCCCCTCTCCAACATCCTTTGTTGAAAAGAAGGGATCAAATATCCGATTTATATCTTTTTCCTCTATACCCGGTCCCCAGTCTTTGATGGATACAGCAACGGCAAGCTTAATGTCCTGTCTGAAGGGAGGTATCACTTTTTCTGGTCTGTGTTTGTAACCATCCTTTATATCAGACCAACGTATAGTAAACAGCTCTATTCTGAGTTTCCCTCTTCCATTCTGTGCCTGTGCACCATTTAACATAAGGTTCAAAAAGAGCTGTCTCAGTTTTTCTCTGTCACCAAGAATAGCTGGGGTCTCTGAAAAGTGTGCCTCGATCTCTATCTCTTTGAAAATCTTTTGATGACTAACAAGGGCTATTGTCTGCTTTAGGACCTCTTTTAGATCCAGACTCTCCATTTTACCCTGATAGACACCCCCCCTTGCAAAGGCAAGTAATTCCTTAATTATATTTTTGATGCGTTTTAATTCCTTTAATGAATTGGCTACAAACGCCCTCTCCTCGTTGTCAAGATTTCTGGATCTACTGAGAAGCTCCATATAACCAATCACAGCACCAAGAGGATTCCCTATTTCATGAGCAATTCCTGCAGATAATTTCCCTATAGATGCAAGTTTTTCAGATCTAATTAGATGATCTTTTGTTGTTTTAAGATCAACATTAATCCTTCTGAATTCTTCTATTTTATCCTTAAGTGCCCTATCCTGCTTTTTTAGTTTATAAACCATCTCTCTGAAAGAATTTGAAAGACTCAGGAATTCTTCAGTAGTTATACCAGAATCCTGTATTTCCCCTTTGCTATCGAGTCCCTCCCTGGAGATCCTGTCCACCCACTCTTTAAACCGTCTCAGTGGTAAAAGAACTATCATTTCCACAAGGAATATCATTGAAAGTATGAAACCGGCTCCACCAAGCAGAAGGATGATAAGCCATGCCCGTCCGGTCCCATGTAATAGCTCTATTATTCCACTTTTTTGTGCATCAATTCCAAGAAAGATCTTATTATTTGATAGGTCTATTCTCCTCAGAAAGACAATGTCGCCGGGGATACCCGGTCTGAAGACCTGTCCTTCCTTATCAGCAGCCATCAAGAGAGTTAGTTCTACAGACTCATCATTCTTTTTGAGCGCCATACCTTCACTATTAAAAAGATGAACTCCGCCGGGCAGGTGATCTGCAACAGTTTTTATATCAATACCCTTTTTTATCTCTGCCTTGATTAACCCTTCTATGGTCTTTGTGAGGCTGTTATAGTACTCATTGCTGACATTTGTTACCAGTGCCTTATCTAATCGATAAAAGGTATAACTGGCAAGAGCCACCATTGCAGTGTATACAAAGATCAACGAAAGTATAATCTTCCACCTCAGACTATTCATGCCTTAGCCGGTCAGTCTTGATAAAAATTCCATATAGTTCTGTATGCCAGGGATGAAAAGATATTCTAAGACGGCAATCGCAAGAAATGGCCCAAAGGGTATCGCAACAGAACCAAAACTAGACTCATCCTCAGGGATAGGATCTTCTGGATCAGAAACCTCCTTTAGTTTGTTTAGATAGGATTCTGCAAGGTCAAACTTCATCAGGATATATTGAAAAAGTCCAACAAGTATGGCCTGTAGGGAAGCAAAAACAACAACAAAAGGGATGGCAGTTATACCCACAAATCCTCCAATCATAGCCATGAGTTTGACATCACCACCACCAAGTGCCTCTATCTTTCTTACTACCAGATAAAAATAAGCAATAGCAAAGAAAAAACCACCGCCAACAACGATGCCGAGTAAAGCAGATTTTATACCTACAGCTGGGTCTATCAGTGCAAATGGTATAGACAAAAGGATACCGGGAAGTGTGACCCTGTCTGGTATGATCAATGAATCAATATCAATGAAAATTACAACAAGAAGGGCATAGACAAAGAGAAGATATTTAAATGCAACAGGAGAAAAACCATATTTGATATAGACCTCGAGAGTGAAGAAAGCAGAAAAGAACTCAACAAGAGGATATCTAAAGG
>CAYSBA010000090.1:4421-6222 GCA_964429075.1 uncultured bacterium | reverse complement strand
CTAAAAAGCATTGCAACAGTCGATACAATACTAATAAAAACAGTTGTAGATATCAGTATTAATAATGACAGTATGCCGCCCTTAAAGAAAAGGGATATTACCTTTGAAAGACTTGCAAAGAGATTAAGTGTTGCAATAGGTCGCAAGCCATATTCAGACAATCTCTCTACGAGATCACCTATGTCTGCACCCTTTTTAGGTAGGATGATTAGTGAATACGGGCTTTCTTTTTTTAATATATCTTTAACATAAGATTCAGGGACAAGAATCGATGTAAGACCACTTGCTTTACTTAGACCGGCAAAACGTAGAGTTTTTTTTTCACATCTCCTCTTGTACCAGATATAATAGATGCACCAATGACAAGATTCAACCTGATTGATGTCAAGAATTCTGGTGATACATCAGGCAGGTCTTTGTTTACCTCTCTGTAGAATCTGGAATAAACAAAGTAGACAAATGGAGAAACCATAAAAGGAATATCAGTTAAGCTGTCTTTTTTCAACAGTGAATCCTTAAAGAAAAGTTCATCGTCCACAGCCTCAAGCACAATATCAAAGGCAACAGAATTGTCAAAAAACTTTCCGTACATATATGCAGGTCTTTTGAGTCTATATTTTTTATAGATCCTATCTATTGAGGGATTAAATCCTATCTTATCTATGTTATTAATATCTCCTGTTACCTCAAGGTAGGGTTGTGAAGAGATATCAAGCAATACCGGTTTTAGCCTATCTTTTGCCCTGTTTGAGAATCCTGCTAATGAGGAAATACCCCACAACAAAAGTGACATTACAACTACAAAGGGTATTCCTACAGGTTGAAAGAGTCTTTTTAATAGGAGTTCCCACACCTTCTATTTCTTTCTTAACTTTAAACTCAAAGAGACAAGGATCGTTTTATCATCTTTACGTTTAACCATGCCTTCTATATCACTTAAGGTCTTAAGATTTCCCTTAATGTAATTACCTATTATTCCCGCAAGTGGTGCACTTTGACTTTTGACATTGGAAAGCATCTCTCCAATCTTCTGTACATCAAGGTGTACTTCAGCGAGGTTATCACTGGCATTGAGGGTCCCTATTTTGCTGTTTGTCATCTTTTTTAGAAAACTTTCAGAACCGGCGACAACAAGATTGTCTTTATCAATCTTTACAAATATCTTACCATTTTTATTCTCAAATGAATATATACCACTCTTTTCGATGGTTAAACAACCGGATTTATCTTTCTCGTTACATGAAAGCTCAGCAATAAGCTTTTTGGCATCCTTTAGTTTGAATGCAAGTCCTACAGAAATTTTATTTGGATTCTCTTTATCAACCACTCCTGCAATTGAAATCCCGGGGTCCAGAAATTTAGCCACCTTAAAGATAAAATTATCCTCTGAGGCATTCAACTTTAATTTTCCATTCTGTGAGGCAAGTCTCTTCAGTTCATCAAGGACACTCGACAGGTTGGCAACTGATGTAATCCTTGCAAGGGCATTCTGATCTGGTAGATATATACCTTTTACCTTATCTCCAAAATATCTATTGAAATCCTTCTTAAGATTATCACTCTCAAGGAATGAATCAACAAACAAGCCTTCATCCCCTATCTTTATTGAAAAGTAACTTATTTGTTTCTTTTTATCTCTATTTATCCTTGAGACACTAACAACATCACCACTGAGTCTTGAAAGGTAGCCTTTTAGATCCTGTGCACTCTTTTTTGATTTGAATGCAACAATTGCCTTTTTAACAACATCTTCTGTTGGGGTTGAGATTATTACAAATCTACCTACCTTTGCGAATACCAC
>CAYSBA010000090.1:0-4411 GCA_964429075.1 uncultured bacterium | reverse complement strand
CACCTTCTTTTTGTTGTTTAGCAAAAATGATCTTGTGTTAAATCCCTCAATTTTTTTACGTTCATCACCGGTAACCATGTTTGTATCTGAAAGAAAGGACCTTACCAAGTCATATATCTTATCCATATGCTTTGCCTTGATCACAAGGCTGAATTCAGAATTTCCTTTGGAGAATGCAACAACAGGCTCCATAGGATCTATACCAATCTTTTTCAGTGATTCAGAGTCGAAAGGGTCAACATTTGCTGCGTTTTTTATCTTTACCTGCATTGCTGAAAGTGCCCCAGAAATGATTGGACTCTGAAGGGCATCGACGAGGGATTTTACATCTTTTGTAAATCTACTGAATGAGGATATAACAAATGCAGATGTTGTGTCCTGCGGGATCAGATCCATTGGATCTGTTGGGCCTTCTTTTTTACAACCGGCTGCTGCTAAGATCAGAATAAGTCCTGTTAGAAAAAACAATGCTACTTTCTTTTTCTTCATATCTACCTCACGTAAACATTAACTTTTTTCAATCTTAAGAAATTCCATCTGTCTCAGATAAGACTGAACCGTTTGTACTACAACCTTTACTATTGTGTCAAACTCGATGTTTACAGGATCACCGCCCTTCAAATATCTAAATGCTGTTGTCTGCCAGGTATGGGGAATAATAGTAAGACCTATAAATGGCCATCTTATAGATTGTATTGTAAGAGAGACTCCATCTATCCCGATAGAACCCTTTTCAATCAACAGAGATCTTTTACCTTCTGGTATCTCTATTTCGATATCAACAGAACTGGTGCCTTTTTGTATCTTACGCACCCTTCCTGTACAATCCACATGACCGGTAAGTATGTGCCCCCCCAATCTCTGGTTTGCCATTATTGCCCTTTCTATATTAACAATATCTCCTGGTTTGTATTGTTTTATCTTTGAGTCTAAAAGGGTCCTTTCTGAAACAAAGAAAAAGATATTATCCTTATCAATTCTGGATATGGTAAGACACACTCCATCGATCGCAACACTATCCCCTACCCTGCCTTCAAAGTCATAAAGGGGCTCAATACGTAAAAGCCTCCCATTATGGGAAGGCAGGATATCAATAACCCTGCCTGTTCCCTCTACAAGCCCTGTAAACACCTACGTACCAACCTGCCATGAAGAGAGATATTCCTTCTGGGCATCTGTCAGGACATCTATCTCAATACCCATTGTCTTTAATTTTGTGAAGGCAATTCTTCTATCAATCTCTTCTGGAACAGGATAGACACCGTTTTTTAGCTCTGATGCATGTTTGTGGATATATAATGAGCAGAGTGCCTGATTTGCAAAACTCATATCCATTACAGCAGAAGGATGGCCTTCAGCTGCTGAAAGATTTACCAGTCTACCCATCGCAAGGAGATAGATCCTCCTTGAATCTTTCAGTGTAAATTCTGTAACATTGTTGCGTATCTCTTTAATATCAACAGCAGATTCCCTTAGATATGCAACATCTATCTCTATATCAAAATGTCCAGAATTGCATACAATGGCACCATCTTTCATCAAATCGATATGTTCTCTGGAGATTACATCTCTATCACCGGTAACAGTGCAAAAAATATCACCGATTCTGGCTGCCTCTCTCATCGGCATCACCTCAAATCCATCCATAACCGCTTCAAGTGCCTTTATTGGGTCAACCTCTGTAACTATTACCCTTGCACCGTGCCCTTTTGCTCTTCTTGCCACACCCTTCCCACACCAACCATAGCCTGCAACAACAAACCTTGTCCCGGCGATAAGTCGATTTGTAGCCCTAATAATGCCATCTAATGTGGATTGACCCGTTCCATAGCGATTGTCAAAGAAGTGTTTGGTCATTGCATCGTTAACCGCAATAATAGGATAGTTTAATGCACCTGTGTTGGCCATGCTCCTCAATCGAATAACACCGGTTGTGGTCTCTTCAGTCCCTCCCTTTACGTTTTTAAGAAGCTCCTTTCTCTCTTTATGTAGTGTAGTAACGAGATCTGCTCCATCATCCATTGTCAGATGTGGCTCAATATCAAGTACCTGATGTATGTGTTTGTAGTATCTCTCATTATCTTCGCCCTTAATTGCAAAGACAGGGATATTATGGTTTTCAACAAGGGCAGCAGCAACATCATCCTGGGTACTTAATGGGTTAGAGGCACACAATGCTACCTCAGCACCACCCTCTTTTAGGGTAATCATAAGATTTGCAGTCTCTGTTGTAACATGAAGACAACAACCAATCCTGACTCCCTCAAGTGGACGATTTTTTCTAAATTCATCCCTGATTTCAGCGAGTACACCCATCTCCTGCCATGCCCAGTATATTCTCTTTTCACCTTCCGATGCAAGTGAGAGATCTTTTACATCATATTTCATTTGTATCTCCTTTAGTCAACACACTTTTCTTTAATCTTTTCTACCATGTCGAGTCTTTCCCATGTAAACGAATCTTCCCTTCTGCCAAAATGACCATAACAAGCTGTAGCGGAGTAACGTGGTTTTAGAAGATCGAGCTTTTCTATTATTGCTCTTGGTCTGAAATCAAAAAAATCTGGATCATGCAGGATTTCATCAATTGCTTTGAGATAAGAATCCTTCTTCTCAGTACCAAATGTTTCAAAGAAAATGGAAACAGGTCTTGGTTCTCCTATTGCATAGGCAACCTGTATTTCGATTTCATCTGCAAGACCTGCAGCAACAATATTTTTTGCAGCATAGCGTGCCATATAGGTGCCACTTCTATCAACTTTTGAGGGATCCTTTCCACTAAAGGCACCACCACCAAATCTGGACCATCCGCCATAGGTATCTACAATCAATTTTCGCCCACTGAGACCACTATCGGCCCTTGGCCCTCCGATGACAAATCTGCCAGTTGGATTTATTAATATCTGCGGTCTTGGATTCATCAAGGATGGTGGCAATACCTTATTAATTATCTCCTCCTCTATTGCCTCAACAAGTCTCTTTCTCTCTACATCTGGCTTATGATGGGTTGAAACGACAACGGTCGTAATCCTTTTTGGTACACCATGTTCGTCGTACATTACAGTCACCTGGCTCTTTCCATCAGGCCTCAAGAAATCGAGTTCATTATTTTTTCTTGACTCTGCGAGCCTTTTAGTCAACATGTGTGCAAAGACTATTGGAAGCGGCATATAATCCTCTTCCAGGTACGGAAGGAGCTCTTCGTTTACCTGTTTACATGCATATCCAAACATGATTCCCTGATCCCCTGCTCCCTGTTCCATAGGATCTTCTTTATTTACACCACATGCAATATCTGCTGATTGTTCATCTATACTTGTCAAAACACCACAGGTATCACCGTTAAAACCTATATAGGGATCGCTGTCGTTGTATCCAATCTTTTTTATCGTCTCTCGAGCAACCCTTGGAATATCGCAGTACACCTTTGTTGATATCTCACCACCAATAACTACAAATCCGGTTTTTATAAAACACTCTGCAGCCACTCTACACTCTGGATCTTTTGCAATTATATTGTCGAGAATCGCATCAACAATCTGGTCTGCAACCTTGTCAGGATGCCCTTCTGTTACAGATTCTGATGAAAAAATAAATTCTCTGTTAACCTTTACCATGATCTACTCCCTTTTAAGATGTTATTATTTAAAGTTTTTCCATATCTCTATGTGTGATAGAAACATCTATACTTCGGTCATTCAACCTTGTAGCAAGAATCTCTCCTACGGCAACAGACCTATGCCTGCCTCCAGTACAACCTATTGCTACAATTAAAAAGTTTTTACCTTCCTTTTTATATTCTGGTATCATGTATAACAGAAGTTCCATTATCTTGTTAATCAACCTATCACCACCGTGTTTCAACACATAGTCCTGTACGCGTTCATCAGTACCATCTTCCCATTTAAGTTCGTCAACAAAAAAAGGATTTTTAACACAACGAACATCAAAGACCATATCGGCATCGCCAGGTATACCATATTTAAACCCGAATGTCACTACAATCAACCTGAAATGATCCTCTCCTTCTTTAAAGATAAAGGAAGCCAGCTTTTTCCTTAGCTGATTTACCGTAAGATTTGATGTATCTATTTTGATATCTGCAAGATCAACAACCCTCTTCATCAATCGTCTCTCTTTTCTTACACCATCAAGTATGGTACCATCATTACTAATTGGATGGAGCTTGCGTGCCTCTTTGTAGCGCCTTACGATAACATCATCATCGGCAGTTAAAAAAAGTATCTTTGTTGAAGGAAAGGATTCCTTTATCAAACGATAATTTTCTCTGAATGTATTTGCAAAATTCCTGTCTCTTGCATCTATTATCAATGCAGCCTTTTTTATCTTTTCTGAATCTGCAAGGAGCATCAAAAGGGTATGAAGTAATTCGAGCGGTATATTATCAACC
>CAYSBA010000089.1:0-6222 GCA_964429075.1 uncultured bacterium | reverse complement strand
GCAAACAGGGGTATTATGATCTCGATGGAGACATCAGTAATGGCTGTGAATATCAATGTACAAAGACAAACAACGGAATAGAAATATGCGATGGTATAGATAACGATTGTGATGGCCAGATTGATGAAGGTTATGATCTTTTGACCGATCGTTTCAACTGTGGACAGTGTGGTCATGTATGTCAGTATCTTAATGCTACATCACAGTGTGTAAATG
This sequence comes from uncultured bacterium, assembly GCA_964429075.1. GTDB lineage: Bacteria > CAYSBA01 > CAYSBA01 > CAYSBA01 > CAYSBA01 > CAYSBA01. The sequence continues at coordinate 6,006 of CAYSBA010000089.1, read as the reverse complement.
GACAGTGTGAGTATACCTGCAGGCAGAACTATTATGATATTGATGGTGATCCATCAAATGGTTGCGAGTATTACTGTTTAATATCAAACAATGCAATAGAGAAGTGTGATGGGATTGACAATGACTGTGACGGACTTGTAGATGAAGACTTCAATCTAAATACAGATCCTTTAAACTGTGGTGAATGTGGATACGATTGTACAGCGTTGCCAAATGTAGCAAATGCAAGCTGCAGTGGTGGTGTGTGTTACTTTACATGCACCCAGGGTTATAGTGATACCGATGGGCTTCCTCAGAATGGTTGTGAAGATGGCATCTGTCCAAATGTCCCTGAAGTCTGTAATAATATTGATGATGACTGTGATGGTTATATAGATGAAGACTTCAATTTCAACACCGACATACACAATTGTGGAGGATGCAATGTGGATTGCACAGTCTATCCCCATGTTACAACAGCAGGTTGTGCAAGCGGCAGTTGTTATATAATACAGTGTGAATCGGGCTGGGTTAATCTCGATGGTAATCTTTTAAACGGTTGCGAGTACCAGTGCACCAAGAGTAACAATGGAGTTGAGATCTGTGATGGTTTTGACAACGACTGTGACGGTGAGATAGACGAAGGATTCAATCTTCAGACCGATCCTCAAAATTGTGGTAGCTGTGGAAACAGCTGTAACCTTCCAAATGCAGACTCTTCCTGCAGTAATGGTAAATGTGTCATAAATTACTGCATGCCCGGGTATATTGATAAAAATGGAATACCTTCTGATGGATGTGAATATCCATGTACGCCAACAAATGGAGGTGTAGAGACCTGTGATGGCCTTGACAATGATTGTGATGGATATGTTGACGAAGGATACGATTTTCAGTCGGATATAAACAATTGTGGTGCATGTGGAAATGTATGCTATTTCCCGAATGCAACTGCACATTGCGTTGGAGGTGTATGTACCTTCAGTCAATCTGATTGTTTTCAGGACTTTTACGATTGTGATGGCGATCCGAACAATGGTTGTGAGACCTTCTGTCAGTATCAGGGGCAGGAGGTATGTGATGGGGCAGACAATGATTGCGATTGTCAGGTTGATGAGGGTTTTGATCTCCAAAACGACCCCAACAATTGCGGACAATGTGGTCAGAGCTGTTTACAGTATACACATGTTCAGGCTGCTGCATGCAACAATGGTCAATGTCAAATAACCGGCTGCGATCCTGGCTGGGTGGATGCGAATAACAACCCTTATGATGGATGTGAACTTGCATGCACACCTACTGGCAATGAGATATGTGATTACGTGGACAACGATTGTGATGGCCTTGTGGATGAAGATTTTGATTTAAGTACAGATATTCATAACTGTGGTTCCTGTGGCAACGATTGTACAAAGCTGCCAAACACTTCGCAAACTGCATGTGACCTTGGTGACTGTGCTATAGTTAGCTGTGCTCAGGACTATCAGGACCTTAATAATAATGTATCTGATGGATGTGAATGTTATGCGGCAGATCCATACGAATCAAATGAGAGCTGCTCCGTCGCTTACGATTTAGGTAACATTTCTATAGGGGCTGTAAAGTATATTGTTGGTTTCTTGGGTCAGAATGATGTAGACTGGTATACCTTTAAGGCAGTTGATTCTGCAAGTGCTGCTGATTGTATGGACCTGAAGGTAGAGCTTGTGGAGGTACCTACCGGGCTTGATGTAATAATGGAGGTCTATAAAGGAGATTGTAGCAACCTTGCATGTGGCGATGTCCTTTATGAATGGAAGGAACGCTGCCCTTGTGGTCCAACAAGTGACCCAAGATGTGGTGACTATACTGATACCTATTTCATTAAGGTCTATCCTGCAGTACCCGGACAGGCTGTATGTGGTACATATAAGATAAAAATCTCCAATTGAAAAACAGACTCCATATAACAGTTAACGATCAATGTAACAACAATTGTCAGTTCTGTTGTGATGCCAATGACGATACTAAAAAAAGGGGTACAAAGCCACCACTTCAATCTATTCATAAGATTTTGATAAAAAACAAAAAGGCCGGATATGTAATGTTTACCTCAGGTGAGCCTACAATCCTTGATAATTTCCTTGATCTCGTAAGATTTGCAAAACAACTTGGATACACTACTATTGGTCTAACTACAAATGGGAGAGCACTCTCTTCGATGAGATATCTTGTTGACCTAATAGAAGCAGGTGTTAACCATTTTGTTATATCGATTCATGGGGCAACTCAGAAGACTCATGATGGGCTTACAAGATCACCGGGTAGTTTTGTACAGACAATAAAGGCCATAGAAAATCTAAGGATACTAAAAAAGAGGGGAGCAAAAATTATCTATGATACAAATACAGTAGTTACAAGGCGCAATCTTTTTGAGCTCCTGGATCTACAGAAGACCCTTTTTGTACTTGGCGTACACCATGTGGTATTTAATATTATGTATCCCTCAGGCAGGGGAGAGAGGGTAGCAAAGCGATTAATGCCAAGATACAGTGAGTGTGCAAAGATATTTAGTAATCTTGCAAATCTCAAGGAGCCTGCACCTCAGGTGTTCGTACAGGATCTACCACCCTGTATTGCAGAAAGATTTGGTGTTGATAAAGGTGTATTTGGTCTCATTGAGGAAAGAAACATCCTCATAGAGGAGGGCAATATTATCACCAAAAACGACATAGATCAGATGACCCGTATAAAAGGTAGTGTATGTAAAAGTTGCGTGTATGATAAACACTGTTGTGGTGTATGGAGGGTATATATTGAACTATTTGGATGGGAAGAGTTTGAAGCTGCATACCCCTTTATCGAAGGAAAATATTTGCAAAAAATAGAAGAAGAAAGAAACCACCTGCATCAGTACACATTGTGAGAAATATACCAGATGCAAGGGCAGGGTCGAGTCTTAATAACTTAAATAAAAGGGGGATACCAACGCCAAGTATACCGGCAAGGATCATATTCCCAACTATGGCAAGAAAAAGTACGATACCCAGCATATAGTTGCCCTTGAATAGATACACTACAAGTGATGCAGTACCACCTACAAGTATGCCTGCAAAGATACCGATTAGGATCTCTTTTATAAGGGCCCTTTTTACATCCTTCAGTTCCATTTCATTAAGTGCAAGGCTTCTTATTATTATTGTTATTGTCTGAGTGCCCCTGTTACCACCTACCCCTGCAACAATTGGCATAAGGACTGCTATAAATGTAATATCTTTTATTGTTGGTTGGAAAAAACCTACAACAGAAGCGGATAATGAAGCGGTGATGATATTCAGCAAAAACCATGGAAGTCTTCTTTTGAGTGAAAGAAGAAGTGGTGTAAATACACGTTCTTCTTCATGGACACCTACCATCTTAAACATGTCTTCTGATGCCTCTTCATCGATGATGTCGATAATATCGTCTACTGTAATCCTACCGAGGAGCCTGTTTTTAGAATCAACTACAGGGATTGCGACTATATCGTATCTTCTAAAAAGATCGGCTACTTCTTCCTGATCTGTAAAGACATCAACAGAAGGATAATCTGTATCCATAATTTCAGAAAGCAGGGTATCAGGCTCTGCAACTATCAGATCAATAAGGGCAATCGCCCCACAGTAGGTGTTTTGTTGATCCACAACAAAAAGTACTCTGATCTCATCATGTCCCTTTTCTTTGATTTTTTCTTTGTTTTTTCTAAGTATATCAAGCGCATCTTTGACTGTCTTATCTTTATCTACGGCCACAAACTCTTTGGCCATAATACCGCCTGCAGTCTCCCCGCCATAACGAACAAGATCAATGATCTCTCTTCTTTCCTCGTAGGGAAGACGCTGCAGGACCTCATCAAGCATATCGTCAGGGAGATTTTCTACTATATCTGCAGCATCATCCGATGGACTCAACGATAGTATCTTTACAATACGATGGGTCTTTAGGTTTTTGAGTATCCATGTAATATCATTGTAGTCTAACTCAGAAATTACATCGACAGCCTTTGGTAGTCTTAACAGTCGAAAGACAATGATCTTTTCATCACTGTCAAGGTAGTGTATGACCTTAACTATTTCAGATGGATGTAGGGTTGCCAGAAGATCAGCAAGTTCATGCCATTTTCTTTCATCAATAAGTAGTTCTATCTTTTCTCTTATCTTCTCCAATTATCTTACCCTGCTGAATAACCGTTTCCACCTGAAACCTTCTTCACCACCATAGGAAAACCAGACAAACCTGACCTTACCGATTATATGATCTAAAGGAACCTGCCACCCAAATCGTGAATCCTGACTGTTGTCTCTGTTGTCGCCCATAACAAAGACATGGTTTTCTCTGACAAAGTATGGCCCATCTCTGCCTTGCCTGCCTGTCAGTACTATGATTGGATGAGATCTTCCAAATAGACTCTCCTGATACAGCATGGCATGTTCGGGATACCATCTTTTGTCATATCTATTGTAGTCGTAGAATGAAAAGTCGCCATAGGGTGTCAATTTGGCCCTGTTCCCATTTACAATAAGGACCTCACCATCCATCTCAAGCTTGTCTCCAGGGAGTCCTACAACCCTCTTCACATAGTCCCTCTTTTCTATTGGATGAATAAAAACAATTATATCACCCCATGCAGGTGTTTTACCAAAGAATTTTATGTATGTAAGGGGTATCCTGATACCGTATGAAAATTTATCAACAAAGATCCTGTCGCCGATCAAAAGGGTGGGGATCATTGATCCTGAAGGTATCTTAAAGGGCTCAAAGATAAAGGACCTTATAAACAGTGCCAGAAGGACTGCTACAAGGATCGATTCGATATTCTCTCTGAGTTTGCTCTTTGTCTTCTTTTGGGCATATTCTTTTAGTCTTTCGATCTGTTTTTGATCAACTTCTTTCCCGTTCTCAAGATCCTTTTTTAATCTTTTGAGTTGTTCGATCTTATGTGGATCGTTAAGATTTTTTTCGATCTCTTTTAGTTCAATAAGAAGTTTATGTCTTTCCATTTATAGACCCTTTACTTTGTTTGATCTAATTTCAACAACTTGACAAAGGCCTCCTGTGGTATTTCCACCTTTCCTATACGTTTCATCTTCTTCTTACCCTCTTTTTGTTTCTCGAGCAGCTTTTTCTTCCTTGATACATCACCACCATAGCATTTTGCCAGTACATTTTTTCTGAGTGCCTTTACAGTCTTTCTTGCTATAACCCTTCTTCCAATTGCTGCCTGTATTGCCACATCAAAGAGCTGTCTCGGAATAAGCTCTGCAAGATTGTCTACTACCTTCCTTCCAATATAGTATGCCTTGGATGAATGTACAATAAAAGAGAGGCTGTCGACAGGGTTGTTGTTGATAAGTATTGTAAGGAGTACAAGATCGGATTCTTCATAACCTATTATTTCATAGTCCATTGAACCAAAGCCTCTTGTACACGATTTTAACCTGTCATGAAAATCAACAATGACCTCATTAAGTGGCAGGATATAGGTCAATACAACTCTATCATTGATAAATTCCATGGATTTTTGTTTTCCCCTTTTTTCTTCAAGGAGTTTTAAGACATTACCAACATATTCTTTGGGGCAGTGGACATTTATCTCAATGATGGGCTCGTACATAGTATCAATCTGTACTAGTGGTGGTAATTGCGATGGATTTTCAACCTCAACAATTGTACCATCTGTCTTTTTTACTCTATAGACGACTGTTGGTACAGTACAGACAACAGAAAGACCAAACTCTTCAAGTAGTCTTTGTTGAACAACCTCCATATGGAGCAGTCCGAGAAAACCGCATCTGAAACCAAACCCAAGGGCCTGTGAAGTTTCAGGTTCATATTTGATAGATGAATCATTCAGCCTCAGCTTTGCAAGACTGTCTCTTAGCTGTTCATAATCGTCAGGATCTGCAGGATAGATTCCACAGAATACCATCGGTTTTTGTTCGCGGAAACCGGGAAGTGGATTTAACACAGGTCTCGAGGGATGGGTGATTGTATCACCAATCTTTATTC
>CAYSBA010000088.1:0-6263 GCA_964429075.1 uncultured bacterium | reverse complement strand
ATCCTCTGTTAATCTTTATGAATAGGCAGGCAGATCCTTGTATTTTTGATTTAAATATAATATATGCCTTTATGAATGGAGGAGCAGATGTCTGTAGGGGACATAAAAAGATTTAGTTTAATCGCCGTGCTCATAATAGCAGGCCTTTGTATTCAGGCACAGGCAAAGGAAGACAAAGTAGATTTTCTTATTGACAAGCTCAAAAATGGCTCAACAATAAAAGTTAGGGTCCAGGCAGCAGTACTTCTGGGCAAAAGCGGGTCCATGAAGGCCATTCTACCGTTGATTGAAGCACTTTCTGATGAAAATTACCTGATGAGGGCAGGTGCAGCCTTTGCACTGGGCAATCTTGGTGATGCAGTCGCAGTAAGACCACTCGTCAATCATCTTCTGAATGATACACCTTTTGTAAAAAGACAATGCGTTGCTGCTCTCAAAAAACTTGTCAATGATAGCTCATACACAATATTAAAAGATGCCCTTAAAAAGACAAACGATGAGACAATACTTCTCAATTTAATAGACATTATCAGGACAAGTAAATCATTCATGATCCACAAACTTCTAATTGGTCTTCTTGTAAATCAATCAACCAAGATACAGAAACACGCAATTGCAGCAATCGATAGTCTCGGGACAAAAGAGGCAACGCAGCTTTATTCAAACTGTATTTTCAGTGACAATACTGAACTTGTATATCAATGTCTCAAGAAATTGAAGGAGTTTCCAAACAAAAAGATAATCGATAAACTTGCTGAGTTCATCATCGATCCTGTTATCATTGACAAAATAAAGATCGCTTCAAGGGCTGTTCTTAAAGAATCAAAATCATTTATTGATACAAGAAAGTATGCAGCTATTGCACGAGGAGAGGGAAATTTTTCAAAAGAGGAACGATCAAAGGCTGTTACAATCCTCGCTTATGCCGATAATCCAGAGGCCTTTTCTGCAATAATTGATACAATAAACGACAAAGATCCATTCGTTCAAGGCTATGCGGCCATGGCACTTGCTGAGGCAGGCGATCCAAGAGGTATTGACATACTGAAGATGCTCATCAAAAAGACCAGAAACAAGAGGGTCCTTCAGGTAGCAAAAAATAGTCTAAAGAAGTTACAGGCTATTAAGGTACTGAGCAAGTGACATCTCCCACAAAAAAGGAGGTGTCTCTAATTCCTGTGTCAATAAAACATGACCTGATAAAGACTGTTGAGCTAATAAAAAAATCCTCCCTTTATATAGGTACTGTTGAATCCTGTACAGGAGGGTATCTTGGTTATCTGTTTAGTCTGTTGCCAGGTGCCTCAGATTACTACAGAGGATCAATCGTTGCATACCACGAATCAGTAAAAAAAGATCTTGTTGGTCTGCCTGACAGTTTAATTGATAAGAGAGGTACAATAGATATGCTTGTTACCTATGAGCTTGCTAAAAGGGGTATCAGTCTGCTTGATGTTGATATCTGTCTGGGTATAACCTGTGCTGCAGGGCCCACTTCACCCTATCAGGATGTAAGGGTTGGTAGTAGTTTTATATCAATAGTTTCACACTATTTTTCAATAACAAAGAGATTCACATTTCAGGGCACAAGAGATGAAATTAGGGCATTGGTTGTTCAAAACTCTTTAAACCTTCTTCAGGAATACCTATAAGATTGGGGGCCAATGTGAGAAAGGGGAACCTGTTTCTTACCTTTATCATATTTACCTTTTTACCCTTTTTTTTATCACATTCAAAGGAAAAACAACCGGAGTGGTTATTTTACCTTTCCGGTAATATCAGAATCTTTGCAGGACAACTGATCTATCTCAAAGAAGAGGGTGTAATACAGCTCCTTGATGGTGTATCATTGAGGTCTCAGGAAATAAGCATCAGTTCAAAAAAGGCGTCAATTGATCTTAATAAACATTATCTACACATGGAAAGAGAAGTCATTATAAAACAAAAAGGTAGTAGTATTAGGGCAAAAGAGGCTGGTGTCATCCTCGACGGAGAGATCTCTTTCTACAAAAAAGCACGTATATGCCTTGGTAGTAATAACAACTCAACCTGCGAAGGAGGAATAAAAATAGAGGCACTATATATATCCAAGGATCACTCAAAGGTTGTAATGAAAAAACCCAAATTCGATGCATGTAGTGGGTGTAATCTGAGTTTGTGGAATATCGCTGCAAAAAGGGGTTATATCGATCTCGATAGAGGTTATCTGATCCTGTCCTGGCCCAGATTTAACCTGCTTGGTATCCCTATATTTCTGTTACCCACTATAATTCTGCCTACTACAAAAAGAAAAAGCGGGCTTCTTTTTCCAAAGGGGAACTATACAGAGAGAAACGGTCTTTTTCTTGAACAGCCACTTTACCTCGTTTTATCTGATCCCTCAGATATTACCTATTACTTTGGTTGGTTTTCAAAAAGAGGGATAAGGCACAGGCTTGAGTTAAGATGGCTACCGATGGAGAGAATGACTCTTGATATCAATGGTGGCTATATATTCGATAAGTTGGGAAAAAGATACCGATTTGCCGTATATCTAAGCAGTAACTACTCCACTCAAAAGACATTTGTAAGGTCAAAGATTGCTGTCCTAAGCGATCCTGATTATATCTCTGATTTTTATGAAAACATAGAGAAACGGGGTACAGATTACAATATCTCTGTTTTATCCATCTACAGGAGATTTAACTATGGAGTTCTGGGATCCACTTTTGAGTATATGCAATCTTTTAAAACTCAACCAGACAGAAAGGATTTTTTTCACGGTGGAGATAGCCTCTCATTCCACAGGGTTCCTTCTTTATTTTTATACTTATATAGTAAAAACAGAAGGTTATCACTAAGGGCTGGCCTTGATCATTTTTCAAATTTTTTCGATTCTGGATGGATAAGAGGCTCATTGGTACCTGAAGCAAACCTGCCTTTTTTCTATAGATTTCTATCCCTATCAACGCAATTTAAAGGTTATCTTACCTACTATGATAACCTATTTAGCAACTCTATCTACCACAATGAACGATTTCTACTAAAAGAAAATTTAGATATAAGAGCATACTATAAAATCTGTTCTTTCCTTTTCCTCTTCAATCCCAGGGTCTATTTTATCACACCCATTTACGGATTCAGAAATCGTCCTGAGTGGGTCAAACCAATGGATAGTATAGATCTCAATATCGGGAAAGACAGACAGATAAAGATTGGTTTTCAAAACAGGCTCTTAACAAAAAATATAAATTCGAATTTTGATCTCTATCTTGTAACTAATGTAAAGGATTCTGATCTTGAGACAGAACTTGTTTTTGATTCATCCTTTTACGATATACTTAATATAGAGCTTCTTCATATCTATTCTTTGGACCTAAAAAGGACACACTTTTTATCACTTAACTTGGATACAAAAAGCAAATTTGGAGGTTTTTATGCAAAGTATACCTATAACATGGGTGGTAATATTCCTGTACTTGAGTCTGTAGATGACGATTTATTTATTACAGAAGACATAAAAGATCTTGGGACAACTGCAAGAATCTCAGAACTTACCCTTGGTGCAAGGCTAGGCTCATTTTATGGTGTAGTCATTGGTGGTTCTATAATGTATGATTTGACTGCTCAGAAGGATAACAGATATGTGCAATCTTTGATCTATACAACTTTTGGTCCCTATTGTAACTGCTGGAAATTAAGATTCGACATACTTTTTCTGCCCGATGAAAAATTACCCACCGTAAGAGTTAACCTCGATCTTGGTGGTCTTTTCACATCTGGATCTGAGACCGGCATATTTTAATGTCAATATTTGATATGTATAGATCTCTTTTATTCTATATTGCAAACATCTTAAGGGGTTGACATTTGATTTTTCCAATATATAAAGAACTTAAAATTTAACAGGGAAGGAGGAGACTGCGAAATGGATAGTAAAAGAGTTGAACAGTATAAGAAGATTCTTCTCAAAAAGAAAGAGACAATCTTAAAAAATGCCCAAAAGACCCTGTCTGAAGATACTGTTCTTGACCCAAATGAACTTGTTGATGACTACGATTTCGCAACAACAGAGTATAACCATTCATTGATTCTGAGATTAAGAGACAGGGAGAAAAAACATCTTGAAAAGATAGAAGAGGCATTGAAAAAAATTGAAGAAGGCACCTTTGGTATCTGTGAAGACTGTGGGAAGGAGATAGAACACAAAAGACTGCTTGCCAGACCAGAAACAACCCTCTGCATAGAATGTAAGATAAAACAGGAAAGAGAAGAAAAACTTTATGAAGAATAGATTAAAAATATTATTCCTGATCATCACTTTATTGATCTTGTCTTCCTGTGATTTTGGGACTAATACAGCTAAGCTATGTAGTGATTACTGTTCCAAATTAATCACCTGTGGCACCCTTGAAGAAAAAAACAGATCCGAATGTGAAGACAACTGTAAGACCCTGATACTTTCTGGCAGCGACACCACCTATTATGAGTGCGTGGCAGACTCAAGCTGTGATGATATCTCATCTTGCGGTATATAAAATGAGACTTCTTAAAAAGAGCCTATCAATACTTCTGAGCATAAATATCATAATTATTTATTTACCAGCAAACAGCTCTTTTGCACAGGAGAAAAAGGTTTCACTTTTTATCATGGATTTTGATATTGTAGAGGGCTGTCCTGTCTCAAAGGAAACGGTAAGCCAGATACTGACAGCCAGAATAAGTCGATTACCCTACTTCAGGATGTTAAGCAGACAGGATGTAAATAAGATACTTCAAAAAGAAGAGCTATCACAGTATATTGGTCAGGTAGACAACACAGATAGGATGCTGGAACTGGGCAGGCGACTCGAAGTGGATAAACTTGTTTATGGTAAAATAGGAAAACTTGGGAAGGTATACGTTGTAACTCTTGTAATGCTTGATACAGGGACAAATACTGTAGAAAAGAGAATTTCAAGGACTGTCAAGGTCAGAAAAGATCTCCTTATAAATGTACTTAATGAAATGGCTGATAACTTTCTTGCCTATCTGATCAAACGCTATGCACCCTATGTTATTAAAAAACCAGAAAGACAGAAAGACAAAACTGCATTCAGATTGATGAGATATGCCCTTGGTGGGTTTGGTGTAGGAATGATAACATCAGCTACAGCCATTTATATCAGAGATGGTAAGATAGACAACAATCTTACTGGGATCTATCTAATAGGTGCAGGTATCCTCTTAGTATCTATTATGGCAGGTGATTGACACTTATGTCTCTATCATCAAAATACGGGGGGTATGTATGCAAACCGTCTTTGATACTAGAAAATTTTTTTACTGGTTTAAGAGGCTGTTGGTGGATGTTAATGAATCGGGTGAAGAATTTAAAAGGATATGTGAATTCTTGTTTGATGTATTTGACTGCGACCTGATCTGGGCTGCATCTATAGTTGATAACAGATTGCAACCAATATGTGCCATATCAAAAGAACCAGAAGACATTACAGAAATATGTTCGAATGAAAGACTTCCCGAGTATGTCGTTGGCAAGAAAGAATTAACTATATACAACACCTCAAGATCATACCTTCAAAATAGCCTAAAGAAATTTGGTTATAATTCTTTGGCGATTATCCCTCTTAACATTGAATATGGCAGGTATTTTTTGCTATTACATAGTAAAAACAGGCGTCACTTTTGCAAAGATAATATATCTTTGCTGAAAGATACCCAAAAGTTTGTAGAATATGTAATAAATTATGTCAGAAAAAATCAGGATATCTTTGCAAAGGCAGAACTGTTAAAGACTCTGATAAACTCTATCCCTATATCACTATGTATATTTTCATCAGACAAGAAAATAGTTGCCAGAAACAAATTCTTCAATAAGATAATGAATGTATCTGATGACAATAATGATCAACTCGATAAACTGCTTGAGAATCGCTATGGGTTTAGACAATTTTTTCTTGACTATATTGGTAAAGAAAAAAGGCTAGAAGAGGTATACTCTCAGGTAATTAACAGAGATAAAGAAGGCAACAGGATCTATCACAAACTCTATGTTGTACCAAGTCTAAAAACCGGCTTTGAAACCTACTGGACTCTGAGTATCACCGACATTTCAAAAGAGGTGGATATGCATGAAAGGATAATGGACTGGGAAGAATATGTAAGAAGTGTTGAGAAAGACAGAGTCATGAATACACTGATAGGTGGTATTGCCCACGAACTCAACAACCCACTTTCATATATCCATGCAAATCTTGATACACTACAACTGAACATTGACCTTC
>CAYSBA010000087.1:0-6326 GCA_964429075.1 uncultured bacterium | reverse complement strand
GTAATAAAGATAATGCTGAAGTAGTATTTAAGACAAAAGAACTTTCATTGGCGCTCTCTTTTTACAATGGCAAAATATCCGGAAGTAAAGCAGATCCACTGGTATTCCCCTTCCTTGAATTGCTTGAGTTATCCGGATTTATACCCTCTGGCACATCGCGACACATCCTCGATATGGCAAGAAAAAAGAGAAAAAGGACTGGCGAGCTATGTGTGGAGATGGGGCTGATAGATAGGGTATCCCTTGAGCTTATCTTAAAAAAACAGTTAATTAAGAGACTGAAAAAAATACATGAAGACGACATAATTGAGGTCACAGAATCAAAGATCATAAAAAAATCGATCGACACAGAAGATCCTATATTCTTTGAAACCCTTGATGTACTTTTTTTTGGTATAGACTCGGTAGAAGATACCTCCAAGATGAGGAAATATCTTATCGATCTTTACGGTGAGGGAAGGTGTGAGTTAAAACTGAATGATCCTGAAGATCTACTTTCAAGAGTAAAAAGACCACTCAAAGAGAGCTTCATTGATTCTATCAATAGGCTCAAATCTACAGATTTTGAAAATCTCTCTGATGATGATATAAAGAGGCTATATTTTTTAACAGTGCTTGATTTGATAGATAGTGGGCAAAAACAACAGCCTCGTTCTGGTGTAAGCAGCAATATCGTGGACGAGAAAATGAAAGAGATAGTAGATGATATAAAGTCGATCTATAGTCGTCTTGACAGGCTCAACCATTTTGAGGTCCTTGGTGTATCCCCGAATGCAGGTGAAAATGAGATAAAGACATCCTATCTAAGGATTCTAAAAAAGTATCATCCCGACAGGCTTGGTAGCCTTGATCAATCTATCAGAGATATGGCCGAAGAGATAGTAACAAGGGTAAATCAGGCATTTACTATCTTGAAAGACAGAACAAAGAGAGAAAATTACAGATTGACATTAAATACTAAGATAGAGGGTAGTGAGATAGACATAGAAGCAGCACTTGAAGCTGATCAAAAATACAAAAAGGCAAAGGATCTTATAAAGAGGGGCAAGTATAAAGAGGCGGTAGTACTTTTGAAGGATGCCATCGAGATCCTGCCAGATGAGGCTGAATACAGGGCACATCTTGGATGGGCAATATACAATGTGAAGGGTATTGATAAAAAAAAGAGGCTAAAGAGTGCACTACTTCTGGTGGATAAGGCAATTGCATTGAACGAAAAAAACCACTTAGGCCACTGGTTTAAAGGTAAGATACTCCTGTTCGAAAATAGACTCGATGAGGCAGAGGATTGCCTTAAGAAGGCCCTCTCACTTTCTAAAAACAATATAGATATAATGAGAGATCTCAAGGTCGTAGAGATCAAGAAAAAGACAAAGGAGTCAGACTGATTTTGACAATAAAATATATAAGGTGTATTTAAAGTGGAAAATTTTTTGTGGAGGTTGGTATGGTTTCGACGCAGAAGAGTTACAACAGGGTAAAGATCTTCTCGGCGTCCAGGTTTAAGGATAGAATGACCCTTGGTGAGACTGTAACTAAGTGGATCGAACAACATCCTGAGATAGAGATTGTTGATAAACTGGTTGTTCAGTCGAGTGATAGTGAATTTCATTGTATTACTATTGGAATATTCTATAGGGTTTGAATGTGGAGGTGGCGATGTTTCAGGGAGTTAAGGTCTTTTCTGCAACAAAGGCTGGTGAGAGAGAAAAATTGGGTGATAAGGTAAATGAATGGTTGATTAAAAATCCCGATATTGAGATAGTTGATACAGTTATGATGCAGTCGAGTGACAAGGAGTTTCACTGCCTTACACTAACCATATTCTACAATAAAAAGAGCAATAGCCCATCTTGATGAAAGGGCTATTAGATCTATTCCTTGAACTTGTAAAAATTCCTTCTCCCTCAGGGGATGAACAAAGATTAGCTGAGTATATTTTTGATCGACTCTCCAATCTTGGTGGGGATTGTATTATTGATAGATCCGGGCCAGATACCGGCTCTAATACAGGTAATGTCTATGCTTGTTTTGGTGATGATCCCATTATTCTGTTATCTGCCCATATGGATACGGTTACTGTTGGGTCTACAAAGATAGAACCCGAAATAAAGGATGGTATAATCAGATCTAAAGGCAACACCAACCTTGGAGCAGACGATAAAAGTGGTATAGCACTTATATTGTTTCTACTTGAAACGTTAAAAAGGGAAAAGATGCTCGATAGGATTGAGGTGCTTTTTACAGTATGTGAGGAGGTAGGTCTACTCGGTGCAAAGGCCTTTGATAGGTCAATGATACGGTCCTCTTATGGTCTTTTTCTGGATAATGAAGGTTTTCCACTTGCGGTTGTTGCCTCTCCAACTCACCTTAAGCTTAGCTGGGATATAAAGGGAAGGGCAGCTCATGCAGGGGCAAATCCAGAAAGTGGAATAAGCGCTGTTGAGATTGCAGCTCGTGCCATTTCTCAAATGAGGTTGGGACGTATAGACGAAGATACCACTGCAAACATTGGTAGATTAAAAGGAGGTGTGGCTCGTAATGTTGTCCCTCCTGATATCAGGGTAGAGGGTGAAGCAAGGAGTCACGATAACAAAAAGCTTAGTATGATAGTTGAAGATATGCATCAGTTGTTTTTAAAAGAGGCAAAGAAGGCATGGGATAAAGACTTCAACAGCGATTGTGTTAAATTTACAAAAGAGCTCGAGTACAGAAAAAATTGTGTGAAAAGGGACAATCCTTTAATTATACTTTTTGATAAGGTCAGCAATGAACTCGGCTATACCATGGAATTTGTAAAGACCGGCTCAGGTAGTGATGCAAATGTTTTTGGCAATCTTGGTATCGTATCCATAGTACTTGGCACAGGGATGAGGGCGACCCACTCATCAGATGAATTTCTCCCTGTAGATGACTTTGTAGGCTGTTTTAAGATACTACATAAAACGGTAAAGAGGTGGTTAAAAGGGGATTAATCATCTTTGTAGCACTTTTTTGTTTTTCTGCTACTGGGGTTATAGGGGCACAGGAAGATTATCATATATATTATCTGTTAAACAACTACAAAGAGCTTAAGAGCAGGCTTGAGAAGGATGAAAGGATAAATACCTTTTTGTATGGCCTTGCACTTGCCAGAACGGGTAGTTGTAGAAAAGGTCTTTCGATCATGTTCGATGTGTACAAGACGTTACATGAAGAGACAAAATTATATGTATCTTATGTTATTGCACGTGCACTTTTTACCTGCAGGTCCTACAGCAAAGGCCACGGACTCCTCAAAAAGATCTACTCAAATAAGAATTCTCCTCCTCTTTTAAAAAGGGTTGCACTTTCACTTGATAGTAAGTTCCTTGAGAGACTTTCTGATCTATTACAGCAAGAAAAGGTGCTTTTAAGAGTAAAGAGACTCTTCAGCAGACGGGGACAGGCAAAGGTTTTGAAAAAGATAGTAAAGATAGAGGAAAGGCTTGGTAAAAGGGATCTTGCAGAAAAGAGAATGTGGGACCTTGCCATAAATTATATAAGTACGAAAGAGGGAATAAGGGCCTTTAAAAGATTGTGCATTGAATCTGATTGTGATCTTACTGATAGACAGATCTGGAGGATCGTCAGGGACCTTGCTTTATCGGGTAAGGAGGTCATGCTGACCAGATTTTTGAAAAAGGTGCATCTTAAGGACAAACAAAAAAGATATTTATCGGCCCTCTTAGATTATAAAAAAAGAAGGTACAAAAGGGCATTAAAAAAGTTTATGGAACTTTTGAGACATGGCTATTTCAAAAAGGATGCAATCTATTACATTTATAATATTTATCTGAAGACCGACAGGGAGCCTGAGGCAATAGAGTTGATGGAGAGATTTTACCAAACATACCCAAAAGATAAACGAGCTGAAAAAAGCCTTTATTATGCAGCATGGTATTCTTACAACAATGGTTTTTACAAAAAGGCACTCAGACTTTTCGCAAGATATATCGAGGTCTATAAGGATGGGAGATGGGTTGAAGATAGTCTATGGTATACTGGTTGGGTAAAATACCTGAGAGCAGATTATGCAGGGGCCTTTGAAACCTTTCTGTACCTTTCAAAAAGATCTGCAACTTATAGAAATCAGGCTACATACTGGGCAGCAAGGTGTGCAATTTCACTCGGTTCGTATGTGACAGCAAGATCGCTTCTTCGGTCAGTAAAAAGGGATGATCCGTACTATTACTATCTGGCCCGAAGGCTACTTAATAAAGGCTTCAATGATTTTAATCCTGTGCCACTTCTTGCAGAAAATTTCTGGGGATTGCCAGGCTCACCAATCCTTCATCCAGATTTATATAGCCCCCTTGCCAGTGAAATGATTGAGAAATATATTGAAAAGAGAAGGAAAAATTTAGTTCTTATAGAAGATAATAGAAGGAATTACTCAGGCTTTGAAAAGGATGTGGATACCAAAGAGCTGATGGATAGATACCCTGTATTGGTTGAGCTTGTCCATCTTGGTTTGGTTGACTGGGGCGGTTATCATGCAAGAAGAGTTTTTAAAAGACTGAAAGATAAAGATGAGAAGAGACATTTTGCACTCTTATGCCACATATTGAAGTTGTATCAGGTATCACAAAAAATTGCCTCAGATCTACTTGATGAAGAGTTTGATCCTGCCATGATAAAAATTGCATACCCAATGCCTTATTTTGACACGGTAAAGGATGTATCAGATACCTTTGAGATAGATCCATTTTTAATATTTTCTGTAATAAGGGCTGAAAGCAGTTTCAGACTTTCTGCACTATCGCCTGTTGGTGCAGTTGGTTTGATGCAACTTATGCCATATACAGCAAGAAGGATTGAGAGAGAATCAGGAATACTTCTCAAAAACATGTCTTTGTTTCATCCACTAAAAAATCTATATCTCGCTTCATGGTATCTAACAATGCTCCTTGAAAACTATTGCAACAATCCGGTTTTTGCTGCTGCTGCTTACAACGCCGGGCCCAGGGTCTTAAATGAGTGGATCAGTAAACACCCAGATCTTACAGTTGACGAATTTGTAGAAGAGATATCATACAGGGAAACGAGAAAGTATGTAAAAAATGTAATTGGAAACTATGCCATCTATCTTGAGATTTATCTTAATCAAACACCTGAAATTAATCTTGATAGAGTCTGTAAACCAAAAGGGATTATTGATTTTTAAAGTATTTTTTTGATCAACTCGTTTGATATCCTCTTCATATATAGAGCTCCTCTACTACTTGGTGCATATTCAAGAACACTCTTGCCAAAGCTCTGCGCTTCATCAATCTTTACGTTTAATCCTACAACGGTTTTAGCAACAAGGCTTTTGAAATGTTTTCTTAGAGTGCTCAATATCTCCTTTGCAAGCTTTGTGTTTCTGTAGAATGTTGGGATTATAATTGCCACATCAGGCCTGTCAAGACCATGTTTTTCTTTCAATTCATCTATTGTATTCAATAGCCCTGCACATCCTTCGAGGGCAAGATAGTTGATCGATACAGGGATGGCTACATAATCGGACGATACAAGGATACTCTCTGTGATGTGATCCATTGATGGGGGTGAGTCGATAACGACAATATCGATAGATAGCCTCTCTGTAAGTTGCTTGATGTTTGTCCTGAGGGCATCCTTTTTTGCATATATGGCCTTTTTTGAGATTTTTGAATCAGATGGGAGTATCCATAGATTTTTACGACATTCAAAAGGAGACAAACTGTGGGTATTAAAGAGGTCACCTGAGTTATATTTACCCGTTTCATAGACGCCCAGACATTTGGCAGCATGTCCCTGAGGATCGAGGTCTATTAGAAGGACCCTCTTTTTTTGTGTAGATATGTAGTACGAAGTATTGACCGATAGCGTGGTCTTTCCTGTACCTCCTTTTTGGTTTATAAAGGATAGGATGATGCTCATCTACTATTTATTACTCTTTGTTTGGGTCTTTTTAGTTGTCTTTTTTCTTGTGATTGTAGAACCTTTAGTTTTCTTACCTGATGGCTGTAGCTTTTTAATATCAGCCCTTATCTCACCAATTCTCTCTGAAAGATAATCAAACTTGTCTTCGAGGTCATCGATCCTTCTTATTATCTTGGATAGGTCGCTCTTTGTTACAAGATTTAGATTGCTAAAGACATATTGTATACGTTCATCAATAAAGTTCTTTGCTGTAAAGCTTTTGGCAATAATGGTCTGTATGCCATTTATGAATTTTTCATTTGATAGAAGGACACTTATTAGTGCATTGATCTTTTCTTCGCCAAGATTCACAAGGCTTTTGAAAAAACTCGATTTCATGGACATAATTCCCTCCCTGGTTT